>JAZQKW010000086.1:0-4455 GCA_045542375.1 Butyrivibrio sp. | reverse complement strand
CATATATTTTAATCTACAAAAAAAGGGAAAAGACACACCCAAATAAACAACCCCCAATCGTTAGATTTAAGTCTAACTTTTGGGGGATAGTTCAAATCGATATATATTTTACATATACGTTTTATTTAAGAATTACACATCCAAATGCCGGAATTGTTAAAGTTTCTCCTGAGAGTGTAGCATCCTCTGCACCCACATTAAGTGTAGCTGCCATTCCTGAATATGGATATGTTGTTTTTGAAACTGTTACAGTTGCAGGATACATATTATCAACATTGAAAAGAACATATACTGTTTCTCCATCAATCGTTCTTGATGTAGCATATACATTACCATTCTGTGTTGTAACCTCTTCCATCACTGCAGGTGTACCTCTGGCAATTGATGGGAATGCATTTCTAATAAGAAGTGCTTTCTTATAATAGTTATATACTGAGTTAGGATCATCCTTCTGCACATCATATGCAGGGAATTTATGTTCCTGTTTCTGCATTCCTGAAGGACCCTTGGTCATCTCTGATGATGTACCGCTTGTCCAATTCATTGGTGCTCTCTTATCCTCATCCTTAGGACCTGAACCTGACATTCCAAGTTCATCACCATAATATACGAACGCTTTACCTGGTGTGAAAAGCTGAAGTGCTGCACCAAATTTAACATTCATGTCATTATAATAAAGATAACCAGCTGCTCTACCTGTGTCATGGTTAGCAAGGAATATTCCATCAATAATCTTATCATTGATAGTCTTAAGACCTGTATGCTGTCTTACGATAGTTTCTGCTAATTTTGCACCTGCGCTTCCATCTCCACAGCGGTTAACAGTCTTAACAAATGTACCTTCACCTGTAGCATATGGGAAATTAAACAAACTATCTATTCCACTTTCGTAGAATTTTTCAATTGTTGTTGAGTCAGACCAGACTTCAGCAACAATATAAAGCGATGGATCCAATGAGTATACATAGTCGCAGAACCATTTTAAAGCTTCCGTACTCTTCTTAGTGTTACCCTCATGATAATGAAGGGCAGCATCAAGACGAAATCCCTTGATACCTTTGTCAACCCAGAACTTAGTAATATCTTCAATTTCTTTTCTAACTGCTTCTGAGTCAAGATTTAAATCAGGCATCTGATCCCAGAACACACATTCATAATACCAATCTTTTGTCTTAGGAACTTTATTATGTCCTGTAGGCTTTTTATCAGCCTGTACGAAATTGTAATACTCGAAGTATTTACATTCTTCAGCACTTGGTTCTTTTCCTTCTTCAAGATTCTGAATATATGTTCTTGCCTCTTTAAACCATTCATGCTGAGTTGATGAATGATTAATTACAAAATCCATATATACATCAAGGCCTTTTTCATTACATGCTTTTATAAGGTTATCAAAATCTTCCATTGTACCATACTGCTTATCAATAGAATAATAATCTACTACATCATATTTATGGTATGTTGTTGACTGGTGAAATGGAAGTAACCAAATACTGTCAAATCCAAGATCCTTGATATAATCAAGCTTAGATGTAAGACCATTGATATCTCCTATGCCATCTCCATTACTGTCACAGAATGAATATAAAAACACCTGATAACACGCACCATATTTATCATCCAATGCCACCGGAGTAAGTTCCCCCGGTGCTGTATTTTCGGTAGCCGGTTCATTATCTTCAGGCTCTTTATTACTGCACGCCGTAAGGAGAGTAAACGATAATGCAAACACAAGCATTAATGCTATTATTTTCTTTATTTTCTTCATAAAATTACTCCATATATATGTGCTAATATTACTATACACCCAGCATGATTTCGTGAATCATACTGAGTGTATAAATTTACATTTTCATGTAACACAAATGTATTTAGCCCTTAACGGCACCAGATACACCTTCTTTGTAGAATTTCTGCATTACCATGAATAATATTGCAATTGGAACAGAAATACATACCGCACCTGCTGCGAAGCAGTTGAACCAGTTAAGAATGTATTCCTTCTCAAGCATGTTCCACAAACCAATTGATACGGTATAGTATTCCTTATTAACACCACAGATTACCTTAGCAAAAATGAAATCGAGCCAAGGACCCATGAATGAGTTAAGTACTGTATATACGATAATAGGTTTGCTGAGAGGTATTGTAATTCTTGTAAATACCTGCCAACGTGTTGCTCCGTCAATGTAAGCTGCTTCATCGACACTCTTAGGAATTGTATCGAAGAAACCTTTCGCGATGTAGAAACCAAGTCCCGCACCACCTGAGTACACTAATATAAGAGATACTCTAATCATACTTCCTTCTGTAAGTCCAAGTGCCTTCAAAATGTAGTATGTAGCAATCATTGACATGAATCCTGGGAACATTCCAAGAATCAAAGCTACGTTCATGAATGGTTTTCTCATTCTGAATCTCATTCTTGACATACAGTAAGATACTGCAAGTACAAGGAATGTAGATATAACACATACAAAAATCGCAATGATTAATGTATTAAGGAACATCTGCGGAAAGTCAAAGATATTACGATCCGTAAATAATTTCTTATAGTTATCAAGAGTATATGCTTTAGGGAAGATAGATTCCATATACAATCCCTGTTCCTTCTTGAATGAGATTAATATAATCCACACAATAGGGAAAAGCCATATAATTGATAAAATCGCAAGTAATATATGAACAAAGACGTTCGCAACTGTTTTTCTAACTTTAGCTGATGATGTTAGTTTATTCATTATTGGAATCCCTCCTCGTTCTTATATGCTCCTGTTCTATGGTATGTCAGTAATGATAAACTTGCGAGTACGATAAACGTAAGAATACCAATTACAGCACCGATGTTGTACTGCGGACGGTCTGTACCAACAGTTAACTTGTACAACCATGTAACAAGAAGGTCTGTCTTACCTGATGTTGCTGCAAGGTTCTGTGGCGGATTACCTCCTGAAAGCAGGAATATAACGTTGAAGTTGTTAATATTACCTGTAAATGATGTAATGAGGTATGGTCCTGTAACGAATAACAGATATGGCATTGTAATCTTGAAGAATACTTTAACCGGTCCTGCACCGTCAACCTTAGCTGCTTCATAAAGTTCTGCAGGGATATTCTGAAGTACACCTGTTACCTGTAACATTGTGAATGGTACACCAACCCAAATGTTAATCATAATAACAAGGAATCTTGCCCAGAATGTTGTATCCCAGAATGCAATACTTGTTCCAAACAATGTATTAATTACACCGTTCTGGTTAAACATAGTTCTCATTAACAATAATGATACGAACTGTGGAATTGCGGCTGATAACATGAAGTTAAATCTCCACATTGATTTAAGCCTTGTTCCTTTACGATTAATGATAATCGCAAGAATTGTACCAAGAATGTAGTTTGAGAATGTTGCGGCTACTGCCCAACATAATGTCCAGCCTAATACCGGCCAGAATTCTTTACCTACTGTGTCTTTAAGATTTAATGCATCAGCAAAATTCTTAAGACCATTCCAATGGAATACTAACGAATGATTATAATCATAAGTAGTAAACGCCATTGAAATCATGAAAATCAGTGGAAGAATTGTAAATGCAACTACTCCAATGATTGGCAAAGCTAATAAGAATCTGTGCATATTCTTATCGAACAATGTCTTGAATTCTTTCTTAAAGCTGTCAGGTCTCTTACCTTCAGCCTTTAAGCACTGTGCTCTGTAGGCACTTGTTATTGAATTAGCCCATGCAATAATAAAGAAAATGGTTATAACAATAGCAACAACTCCGTATAACAGGAAAAGAATAGTTCTGTCCTGATGTGTATATACGTAAATACCCTGTGCATCATCCCAGATTTCTTCTGCATTAACGCCACCTAATTTAAGGTTCTGTAAGCATCCAATACCCACTTTAATCATATAAATAATGTACGCAGCCTGCACAGCTAAAAAGAGAAGTCCCTTAACAACCTGTCCGCGCACAATATTTCCAAGACCCATAACCACAGCTGATAATCTTGTGAAAATGTCGCCTTTTACAAATGCATTCTTTAAAGAATATGTAGAGGCAAATTCTTTCATTTTTCTTTTCTTAAACTTTTTAGGTCTATTGCCCAGCATTTGCAAGCCTCCTTACTTTTATAAATGCTTCGGTTGCCGAGCAATACGGCACCCGAAGCACTAAACTACATATTTAGCTGTCTGTAAGAATTATTTTGCAATATTCTTGTTGAAAGCTTCGTTCATGTTAGCTGTTTCTTCAGCTGAATTTGTATGATCAATCATACCAGCTGAAATCTGCTTACCCATGTTCTCCATTGGTGTCCAGCAATCGTTCATTGCTGCAACGAATGGCTGTGGATATGATGTGTTATCATATGTTGCATTCTGTGCTACGCAAAGCATGTTAGCCTTAACAGCATCTGTAGCAAGAAGCTTTGTGTTACATGGAACAACGTTTC
>JAZQKW010000085.1:0-9910 GCA_045542375.1 Butyrivibrio sp. | reverse complement strand
TTTTATGAATGTAGTAGTTTAACAACAGCACCGGTAATTCCATCAGGAGTTACTAAAATGGGTGGCACATTTTATGGGTGTAGTAGTTTAACAACAGCACCGAAAATTCCGTCAAGCGTTACTTATATGGGTTTCACATTTGAGGGGTGTAGTAGTTTAACAACAGCACCGGTAATTCCATCAGGAGTTACTAGCATGGAATTCATGTTTAAAAATTGTACAAGTTTAACAGGAACGATAACAATAAATGCTAATCCGAGTTTCTACAAAGGTTGTTTTTACGGCGTAGATTTTAATTTGCAGAATATAACACTTACAGGCTCATCAACGATGCTTGAAGAATTAAAAGCAACAGCAAATAATTAAATTATATAATTCGAGCCATAGACTTCATAAATCTATGGCTCTTTTAACATCATCTTGTACTTTCCTTCTTTATAAATTCCGCAGACAAAATAGTTTTGCTTGGAACTTCTGTATTATTAAGAATACCTATTAAAGAGTTGACAGCAGTTGTGCACATAAGTTCATTTCTGCCATGTATGGAAGAAACGGAAGGAGTGCAGTAATTGATATATTCTGAACCACCACAACTGATTAGCTCAATTTCATCAGGACATGTTATGCCTGCTTCTCTAAAATACTTCATACAGTATACAGCAAGTAAATCTGTACTGCATATGATAAGCTTTGGTCTCATAGCCATTGCGTCTAGCTTCATAAGATATTCTTTTAGCTGGGTATAGTCCTTACACATATGTGTGTAATTTATGTCTGCTTCCATATTATTCAAAAAATATATATTCTTAAAACATTCCAACAGATTAATAGAATATGACCACATATCATTAAATAAAAATAGGATATCAGATGTACCTTTTTTTATATATGAAGTGACAAGATTTCGTAAGGCATCTTCCATATCACATATAATTGAATATGCCTTTGGATGGTTAATTACACCATTGATTACCATAACAGGAGTGCGGTTAACAGGGCTTAATATATAGCTGTTATTATCTGATACCGGATCAAGAAAAGAAATTCCGTCTATTATAATGGCATCAACCTTGTGCTCTACAAGGCGTTCTATCGTCTTTCTTTTGTCATGTATGTCAGAATCACAAAAGCTTAGCATACAGTGAAAATTGTTTTTCTCAATAAGGCGACTTAACATTTCCACATTCTCTGAAACTGTGGGATTCTTAAAAGAAGAACAGACGATTGCTATAGTTCTTGATTTTGAGGTATTTCTGTTCTTGGTTGGAACAAAACCAGTTTCCTTAATTATTTTGAGTATCTTTTCTTTAGTACGGGGATGTACCTTGCCGTTGCCATTGAGAACTCTTGAGATTGTTGCAATGGACACACCGGCCTTTTCGGCGATATCATAAATATTCATCATCCGTCTCCTTCCAAATTAGTGATTTAATTATCTACCAAAATTTGGTAAAATGCAAGATATTGTGATTTTTATGTTAAAAAATACAAGAAGTAGTGTTTTTTTATAAAAAAAGTGTTAAGATTATGAAATGAATAACCGATAAGAAATTATAGCTATATTTATGCACGTTTTTAAGGAGGATTCGTAATGAAGTTTCTTAATTATATAAAGAATCATTGGAAGGTGGCGTCAACATTGATTGCAATTATGATTGCAACAGTTATTGGCGTTGTTATAGTTAAGGCGAGTACGGTTTCAATAACTGTCAGCCTTACAAGTATTAACTTTGTGGAAGGACAGAATACGCAGGCAGTAGAAGCTTCAGTATCTCTTAATCTTGATACCGGTACAGGTATTGTAGGATGGGCGTGGAGCATGAATGATCCTGAAGTTGCAACCGTAAGCAATGTGGAAGGCAGCGGACAGGTTATTTCTAAGGGCGCAGGTAAGACGAACCTTAATATCAGCTATTCGCTTACTGATGGAACTAGTGCTAATAAGTCTATTCCTGTAACCGTTCCTTTGTCAGTTAATTATGATACTGTAAGTGGTATTCTTACATCCGGTGCATATGGAACTGTAACATGTAATGCTGCCACAACCAAGAGTGTTGAATGGACATCTTCTAACAGCAATATTGTATCTGTTTCCAAGGATGTAATGCAGGCAGCTAACGGAAGTGTAGCTACCGTAACTGCAGTCAGTGGTGGTACTGCTACAATTACAGCGTCAATTCCTTCTGATTCACTTTCATACAGTTTTCAGGTAACAGTTGGTGTTGCTATTATTGATGATGAGATAGAAGTTAAGCAGGATGAGAGTAAAACAGTTGCTACCAATAGTAATTCTGCTACCAATGTATTCTGGTGGAGTGACAATCCTGAGGTTGCAATAGTTGAGAATGGTATTATCAAAGGTGTATATGCCGGGGAGACCGTTGTATACGCAAGCTGTTATGAAAATGATTATACTAACAACGCAGGTGACTCAATTACAGTAAGAGTACCATATGAAGTAAAAGAACCGAGCGGAACAGTTCTTGTAGGAGATAAGCTTACTCTTGCAACAACTGCTAAGCCTTCGGAAGTTACATATACATCTACAGATAATAACGTAGTATATTATGACCAGACGTTAGGTCAGTTCGTTGCAGCGGGAACAGGTAATGCTGAGATTTCTGTATCATGGAGAGGAGATACTAAGGTTATTCCTATTACAGTTATCGATGCACTTACACTTTCAACAACATCTGTATCAATGAATATTGGTGACTCACAGAATGTAACTGCAACAGTTACTAATACACAGGTACCTGTTCACTGGTCAATTGCTGACCCAAGTGTTGCAAGTATTAATGTATCGGAGGATGGGCTTACCGTAACTGTAACAGCTCTTGCAACAGGTCCTGCAGGATATACAACACTTGTTGCTTCACAGGAAATCAATGGTGTTGTTAAGACATATACATGTAGGGTTAATGTATTGAATCCTGTTCATAGTCTTACACTTATGTATAACGGTACACAGATAGATAAGGTAATTTCTTTTGAAAAGGATACAAGTATATATATCACAGCATTCCTTAACTTTGGAGATGCAGTTGTTCCTGATAACACTAAGTTAAGCTGGGTATCTTCAGACGAAAGCGTTGTACAGGTTGTGCCTGCAACAACAACAGGACAGCAGCAGTTAGCAGAGATTAAGGCTGTGGGTGGCGGTAATGCAACCATTACAGTTGTATCCGATGATGGTCTGTTTATTGCAACCGCTGATTTCTTCGTAACAGAAGGTGTTACAGGTATTAAGCTTGATAAAGAGTCTGTTACGGCTCAGATGGCACTTGGCAAATATCAGTTAAAAGCAACAATTACGCCTGATAGTGATGGTGTTGACAAGTCTGTTATATGGGCATCTCTTAATCCGGATATTGTTAAGGTTGACCAGAACGGTCTTGTAACTTTTGTGTCACCTGGTGAGACATATGTAAGTGTTACATCGGTTGCTGATTCTACTAAGGTTGCATATTGTAATTTCATTATTACACAGCAGGTAGAAGGCATCGAAATGGACTACGAAGAGATGACTGTTAATGTAGGTGATGAAGTTCGACTTACATATATGATTAAGCCTGTTAATGCAACTAATAAGAATCTTATATGGTCTTCATCTAATGAAGATGTTGTAAAAGTAGATAAGACAGGAATGATTAAGGCTGTTTCAAGTGGTAGTGCGACAATTATTGTTCAGACAGAAGACGGTGGATATATGGATATGACCAATATTACAGTTCTTCAGCCTGTTAAGGAAGTTGTCCTTTCACAGAGTGAGATTTCAGTTAAGAAAGGAACTATTTTCTGGCTTAATGCAACAGTATTGCCGGAAACATCTGATAACAAGGCTGTTACATGGACATCTTCAGATACATCACTGGCTACTGTTACTCAGGATGGTATGGTAACTGCTCTTAAAGTTGGTACAGTAACTATTTCCTGTGTAAGTGAAGATACAGGCGTAGTTGGATATTGTGTTGTAGAGATTACGGAGCCGGTAACAGGTCTTAATCTTAATTCGTACTATGAAGAAATTGTTAAGGGAACCAAGTTTGTTATTGTACCTACAGTTTTACCTGCGGATGCAATTAATAAGAACGTAACATATCTTTCAAGTGACCCGGAAGTGGCTACAGTGGATGAAAATGGTGTTGTTACAGGTCTTAAGGGTGGTACAGCTGAAATTGTAGTCACCACAGTTGAAAGTAGTGTTAAGGCAGTATGTACGATTGTAGTTAGAGAATATGTTACATCTGTTAAGATAGAAGGAAGCAAGGATATTCTTAATGTGGGAGCAGAGCTTAAGCTTAAGCCGGTTGTTATGGCTGAAAGTGCAACCAATAAGAAGGTAATCTGGTCATCAAGTAATACAAATATTGCTACAGTAGACCAGACAGGTAAAGTAACAGGTCTTACACCGGGATATGTTGTAATCACAGCTCTTGCTGCAGATGGCAGCGGTGCCAGCGATTCAGTTGTAATCAGAGTAATTAATCCTGTTACATCTATTACACTTAGTGAAACCAAGATAACTATCTACGTAGGTGATACTCATAATATTCAGGCTAAAATTAATCCTGAGAACGCATCTATCAAGGGTATTGTATGGACATCGGATGATGAGAACGTTGCTAAAGTATATCCTGATGGAGATGTTGTAGGTATTTCACCTGGACGTATAATGGTTCATGCAACGTCAACAGATACTAATGATATTGTTGCAAGCTGTACGGTTATTGTTAAACCTATCATCAAAGCATCATCAATCAGTATTAACTCATCTGAGATAGTTATGCTTAAGGGTAAGACAAGACAGCTTACAGCAAGAATGTATCCTATTAACACTAATGAATGGGTTAACTGGCTTTCTACAGATACATCTGTAGTTCAGGTTGATGAAAAGGGTAATATTATTACTGTAGGTGCAGGACAGTGCGAGGTTATAGCATACAGTAGCGAAGGAACTGTTCAGGATAGTTGTATAATATATTCGATGGCAATGAGTAATACAAGTTTACGACTTGAACAGTATGACACCTTTAATCTTTATGTAGATGGTGCACCTGAGAATCCATCATGGAGAACTACTAATCCAAGAGTTGCCACAGTATCGGCAACAGGTGTTGTAACCGGACGTATGCCTGGTGAATGTGTAATAACAGGAACTGTAGACGGAAAGACAGTAAGCTGTCATGTGAGAATACTTGCAGTTCCATCTGATAAATTTATTAATTTAAATAACTGATTTTGTTGATTTTAAAAAATGCTTGTGATATATTAGTCCTATCGCATAGATTAGGAGAGATAATATGAAAGACGGATTTGATTTTGAAGATGAATTAGCAGAGTCTATAGCTCAGATTATTGATGAAGAGACATCATCAGCAGAGAATTTATATAAAGGTAAGATTAACAGAACATCGGATACTACTGAACTTCCAGAGGAAGACTTAGATATTGAAGAGGATGATGATGACGAAGATGATAATGATAGAAAGGATAATTCCTCAAGGAATAAGCTTATAATTATTATCGTAGCAATACTTGCCTTTATAGGGATTGTGGTTGGTCTTGCAGTATTTTTTATCAAGACAGCATTGAATAATTCTAAGAACAACTATGGTTATTATCAGAACCTTGCATATGAGGCCAAGGATGTGGATAAGGATTATGTTCAGGCTGTAGAGTACTTCGAGAAGGCTATGAAATACAAGGATGATCTTCTTGAAGATGAGACTATAGAAGTTAATGGTGTTAAGGTAGAGTCAGAGACTATTCTTGTGAAGGATTTACTTAATCTTAGTGATTGCTATGAAGAACTTCACAGAGTAGATGATAAGATTAATACTCTTAATACAGTCCTTAAGTACGACAGCTACAATGAGAATGCAATATATTACCTTGTTAAGGAATATGACGAAATTGAAGCATATGAGAATATCAGAAATCTGTACGAATCAGTAAGTAAGAGTAACAACTCATCACTTATTAATATATTTGCACCATACTTGTGTTCAGAGCCAATTATTGCTCCGGAAGCAGGAGAGTACGGTAAGGATCAGGAGATTGCTTTCCTTAATCGTGATGGTGCCAAGATATATTATACAACAGACGGAACAGATCCTACTGTTAATGGAACATTGTATAGTGTAGACTTTGTTGTTAAAGAGGGAACTACAACAGTTAAATATTACATGGTTAATGAATTTGGCTTTAAGAGTGATGTATATACTGCTGAGTATAACATTACCTATAAGGCACCTGATTTGCCTAAGGTATCACCACAGAGTGGTTCGTATACAACCTCAAGTGAGCAGATGATTACCATCGGTAACATACCAAGCGGTGCTAAGGCATATTACGAAATATCATATAATGGTGTTCCGATTAAGCCTACATCATCAAGTACTGTATATGAGGCACCATTTGCGATGCCTGAAGGAAGCGTAATTCTTTCTGTAATTATTATTAATGATAATGGTTTATCAAGTGGAGTAGTTACTAATAACTACACACTGAAAAGAGTTGACAAGTATTCAGATTCAACTGCTGAACAGTTAATCTGGTCAACACTTGAACTTCATAAGATTATTGATAAGAACCATATGACAGAAATTGAAGTAGAGGTTGAAGGCGAAGAGGAAACAGGAACCGAGAAGGAGAAAGCGAAATTAACTCTTTCATACTACTCTAAGAAAGAAATTGGCGAACAGAAGATTTGGATGTTCAATGTAAACATTGGTGATGAGAAACAGGAATATTTCTATGGATGTGACGCCGACAGCGGTAAGGTATACAAGATTACATTCGACGAAGAGAATGAGAAGTATAACCTGAAAGAACTTAAATATTAACAAATACAGGGTGCATAGAATCTATGCATCCTTTTTGTATGCAGAAAAACCTGGTAATTTCAAATTTATTATAAAAAAACATTGCAAAAATTCTCATATATGTATACAATGTTATAGATACTTTTTTTGGAGGTGTACTATGTACAAAATACTCAAAGCTGAAAAACTGGCAGAGAAGATATATCTCATGGATATTGAAGCTCCTCGTGTAGCTAAGTCATGCGAACCGGGACAGTTTATAATTGCAAAATTAGATGAAAAAGGGGAAAGAATTCCTCTTACAATATGTGACTATGATAGAGAAGCAGGAATTGTTACTATCGTATTTCAGGAAGTTGGTGCCTCAACAATTAAGATGGCCAAGCTTCAGACAGGTGATTATTTAGAAGATTTCGTTGGACCACTTGGTTGTGCATCAGATCTTGTAACAGAAGATATTGAAGAACTTAAGAATAAGAAGATTCTTTTTGTTGCAGGTGGTGTTGGAACAGCGCCTGTATATCCACAGGTTAAGTGGTTACATGAGAATGGAATAGATGTAGATGTTATCGTAGGTTCTAAGACTAAGGATTTATTAATTCTTGAAAAGGAAATGGAAGCTGTTGCAGGTAACCTTTACGTTACAACAGATGACGGAAGTTACGGCAGAAGCGGTATGGTTACAGATACAATTAAGTACCTTGTTAACGAGCAGGGAATTAAGTATGACCACTGTGTAGCAATTGGTCCTATGATTATGATGAAGTTTGTATGTCTTCTTACTAAAGAACTTGGTATTCCTACAATTGTCAGCCTTAACCCAATTATGGTAGACGGAACAGGAATGTGTGGCGCTTGCCGTGTTCAGGTTGGAGACGAAGTTAAGTTTGCATGCGTTGATGGTCCTGAGTTTGACGGACATCTTGTTGATTTCGATCAGGCAATGAAGAGACAGCAGATGTATAAGACAGAAGAAGGCAGAGCTATTCTTCGTGAAACAGAAGGCGATACACATAAAAACGGCGGCTGCGGCTGTGGAGGTAACTAACATGGATATGATGAAGAGAGTGCCTGTAAGGGAACAGGACCCACAGGTTAGAGCTAAGAATTTTGAAGAAGTATGCCTTGGATATAATGAAGAAGAGGCTATGGCAGAGGCATCAAGATGCCTTAACTGTAAGAATGCAATGTGTGTACAGGGATGTCCTGTATCAATCAACATTCCTGCATTCATTAATGAAGTAAAACAAGGTAATTTTGCGGAAGCATATAGAATTATCAGTCAGTCATCTGCACTTCCTGCTGTATGTGGACGTGTATGCCCACAGGAAACACAGTGTGAAGGAAAGTGTATCAGAGGAATCAAGGGTGAGCCTGTTTCAATCGGTAAGCTTGAAAGATTCGTAGCTGACTGGGCAAGAGAGAATGGTATTGAACCTGAAATGCCTAAGGAAAAGAAGGGCAAGAAGGTAGCTGTTATCGGTTCAGGTCCTTCAGGACTCACATGTGCCGGTGACCTTGCTAAGATGGGTTATGATGTAACTATTTTTGAAGCACTTCACAAAGCCGGTGGTGTACTTGTATACGGAATTCCTGAATTCCGTCTTCCTAAGGAAAAAGTAGTACAGGCTGAAGTTGATAATGTTAAGAAGCTTGGCGTTAAGATTGAGACTAATGTAGTAGTTGGTAAGGCTGTAAGAGTTGATGAACTTATGGAAGAAGGTTTTGAAGCTGTATTCATCGGTTCAGGTGCAGGTCTTCCAAGATTTATGGGAATTCCTGGAGAGAATGCTAACGGTGTATTTTCAGCTAACGAATACCTTACAAGAAGCAACCTTATGAAAGCTTTTGTTGATGAATATGATACACCAATCGTTGCAGGTACTAAGGTAGCTGTAGTTGGTGGCGGTAACGTAGCTATGGATGCTGCAAGAACAGCTTTAAGACTTGGAGCTGAGGTTCATATCGTATACAGAAGAAGTGAAGAAGAGCTTCCTGCAAGAGTTGAAGAAGTACATCATGCTAAGGAAGAAGGCGTTATCTTCGATCTTTTAACTAACCCAACAGAAATCCTTGTCGATGATAAGGGATGGGTTAAGGGTATGAAGTGTGTTCGTATGGAACTTGGTGAGCCTGATGCATCAGGAAGAAGAAGTCCTGTTGAAATTGAAGGTTCAGAATTTGAGATGGAACTTGATACAGTTATCATGTCACTTGGAACATCTCCTAATCCACTTATTACTTCAACAACAGAAGGTCTTGATACTAACAGAAGAAAATGTATCGTGGCTGACGAAGCTAACGGACAGACATCTAAGATTGGTGTATTTGCCGGTGGTGATGCGGTTACAGGTGCAGCAACAGTTATTCTTGCCATGGGTGCAGGTAAGGCTGCTGCAAAGGGTATCGACGAATACTTAAGTAACAAATAATATATTTTATTATGGAGTCCCTCATTGATATGGGGGACTTCTTGTGTTAATATGCAGTTATGAAGATTAAGATTATATGCGTAGGCAAGATAAAAGAAAAATTTTATACCGGTGCAATTGATGAATATATGAAGCGTTTATCCAGATATTGCAAACCAGAGATTATTGAAGTTACTGATGAGAAGACTCCTGACGGCTGCTCAGAGGCCATGGAACAACAGATTAAGGCAAAAGAAGGTGAAAGGATTAGGAGCGCCTTAAAAGGGGATGAATACGTCATATCCCTTGCCATAGAGGGTAAGAAGCTTGACTCGGTGGCATTTGCTGAGAAACTTGAGCAGATTCAGGTTAACGGAAGCAGCACCATTGCATTTATTATTGGCGGTTCTCTTGGGCTTGACAAGTCTATTTTAAAAGAAAGTGATTATTTACTGAGCTTTTCGGATATGACATTTCCGCACCAGTTAATGCGAGTGATATTGTGTGAGCAGGTGTATAGGTGTTTTAGGATAATAAATGGTGAACCGTATCATAAATAGATTGCGCCAGGGGGAAAAGGAAGCACGAGCGATGCGTGTATTTACTTTTCCTGGCGCAATCCTGACAGAATCAGAAGTAGCGGAAGCTACGACAGGCGCGAAGCGGATGGAT
>JAZQKW010000084.1:0-14256 GCA_045542375.1 Butyrivibrio sp. | reverse complement strand
GGTATAATCATTGAATATTTAAGAGATGTCATTATTATGACATCTCTTTTTTTCTCTATTCAACCCAGATAGTTTCTGTAGTATCTATAGCTGTCTTTACAAGCTCATCGATTTTTTCCGCAAGCTTTAATTCCGATCTTTTAATCTGTTTAAGGTTAGGTTTAGTAACCGGATGCTTGGCAACAAATATTGTACAGCAATCTTCAAATGGAAGTATTGATGTCTCATATGTGCCTATCTGCTCTGAAATATTAATAATCTCCTGCTTATCCATACCAACTAACGGTCTGAGTACAGGAAGTGTACATACTTCATTAGTAACTGCAAGACTTTGCATAGTCTGGCTTGCAACCTGACCAATACTTTCTCCTGTAATAAGTCCAAGTGACTCTTCTTTAATGGCAAAATGCTCTGCAATCTTCATCATATATCTTCTCATAATGATTGTAAGCTCGTCATGTGGACACTGATCATATATATATAACTGAATATCTGTAAAGTTAACAATATGAAGATTGATAGGTCCTGAATAATTCGCTACAAGTCTTGCAAGGTCAACTACCTTCTGCTTAGCTCTTTCGCTTGTATAAGGTGGTGCATGAAAATACACTGCATCTATGATTACACCTCTTTTTGCAATCATGTAACCTGCAACCGGGCTGTCAATTCCGCCAGAAAGAAGCAATGTAGCCTTTCCGTTAGTACCAACAGGCATTCCTCCCGGTCCCGGAATAAATTCAGAGAATATATTAATCTTGCTTCTAATCTCTACATTAAGGAAAAAATCAGGCTTATGCACATCAACTGAATACTGCTCCGGATATGCATCTAAAATTCTCTCTCCCAAGTCCATATTAATCTCCATGGAATTCTTAGGATAGTTCTTTCTCGCTCTTCTTGCATCTACCTTAAATGTCTTTTTCTCATCTCCGTATACACTGTGAAGATATTTGATTACATTATCCGCAAGGTCATCAAAACCGTTATCTTCAATCTGTACCATAGGACATATCCAGAGAATTCCGAATACTGTCTTAAGCGCCTTAACTGCACCCTCGTAGTCAAAATCACCTTCTGTATCAACGTACACTCTTCCCTGTTCCTTGGTTACGATGAAATTTCCTTCAACCTTCTTAAGTGCTCTTCTAATCTGTCTGCAAAGAGCATCCTCAAAGATATATCTGTTCTTTCCTTTAGTTCCTATTTCACCATACTTAATTAAAAATGCTTTGTACATCTCTTATTCCTCTCTATCTCTGCCTGTACCTTCTTAATACAGGAAGTAATTCTTTAATTGCTGCTATTGTATATTCCAGTTCTTCCTTAGTTGTAAAAATCGAAAAACTAAATCTCAGGGTTGATGTAAGCAATTCCTTCTTAACACCAATGGATTGTAATGTTCCACTAAGTGCCGGATGATTTGAAGCACAAGCTGAACCGGAAGACACATATATGCCTTTATCCTCAAGGGCATGCAAAAGGACCTCACTTCTTGTTATTCCTTCAAAGCTCACACTAACCACATGAGGTGCTGAATCCCTGCCTGTAAGACCATTAACGGTTGTACCTTCTATCTTCGATACCTCTTCAACAAAATACTGCTTCAGCTCATACATTCTGTTAATATCTTCATCAAATTTTTCGTAAAGAAGTGCAGCCGCTCTTGCCATTCCTGCAATACCTGCAACATTTTCAGTTCCGGACCTCATATTTTTCTGCTGTCCGCCACCAAAAGTAATAGGACGTATCTTAGTCTTGTCCTTAATAAACAGAACCCCTACACCCTTAGGTCCGTGGATTTTATGACTGCTTATTGATAATAAATCTATATGTTCCTTATACGGATATATTTTAAATTTGCCAAATGCCTGCACGGCATCAACATGAAATATGATATCACTATTATAGTCTTTAATGAGCTTTCCTAACTGGGCAATAGGCTCCACTGCACCAATTTCATTGTTAACATACATAATTGATACCAGTATGGTATCTTCTCTTAATGCATTTTTTAAGGTTTCTGCTTCGACAATGCCATAATTGTTAACAGGAAGGTATGTAACCTCAAATCCCTGTTCTTCAAGGAATCTGAACGCTTCGTGTACCGCAGGATGTTCTATAACCGTGGTAATAATATGCTTACCCCTTCTTTTGCATGCAAGGGCACTGCCTATTATTGCCATGTTGTCTGACTCTGTACCACCTGAAGTAAATATTATTTCCTTCTCAGATACCTTCATTAAGCCCGCAAAAATTTCTTTTGCCTCTCTTATGTATTTCTCAGCCTCAACACCTTTTAAATGCATTGACGAAGGATTTCCATAATCCTCAACCATTATTTTACATACAAATTCAGCAACTTCAGGAGTTACTGCCGTTGTGGCTGAATTATCAAGATATGCTTCCATAATTCTTATTCTCCAATTTCAAGATGATACATTATTATTGACATAACTGCAAGACCTGCTGTTTCTGTTCGTAATATTCTTTTCCCAAGGGATATTGGAACCATGCCTTTTTCACCGGCCTCAGCTATCTCTGATACATCAAAGCCACCCTCAGGACCAATAAATACTGCCACATCCATTCCCGGCTTAATATTTGCTAACGCAGCCTTCGTTGCTTCCATTCCTTCCGCTAATTCGTAAGGAACAATGGTGTAATCCATTGTAAAAGCATAATTAAGAGCCTCCTTATAGGACATAACATTCCGAACACAGGGAATTATTGAACGCCCACTCTGCTTTGCAGCACTCTCACTAATTGCCTGCCATCTTGCAATCTTGGATGAAGCTTTTTTATCATCAAGTTTAACAACACATCTTTTCATTGAGACAGGTATAATCTCATATACGCCAAGCTCAACGCATTTCTGGATAATAAGCTCCATTTTATCACTTTTAGGAAGTCCCTGAAAAATATGAATTCTTGCAGGAAGTTCCTTGTCAGATTCAAGTCTTTCAACAATCGAAAGCCTTATCTCATCATCCGATATTTCTGATATTCTGCAATGATAATCTGTATTATTGCCTCCGCTAACCATAACCTCTTCGCCTGTTTTCATACGAAGAACATTCTTTATATGATTTACGTCAGCTCCATCAATAATTATATAATCCGAAAAAATATTGTCTGATTTTCCAAAAAATCTGTTCACTTTATTTTACTCTCTTTGCTGTAATAGATACCCATTCACCCTGATATGTGACTTCAAGTATTTCAAAACTGTCATTTGCTGCAAATGCATCCTTCACTGCCTGTTCCTTCATATCAATGATACCTGAAGTAATAATTACACCTCCAACCTTCATATGAACTGCAATCTCTGAAAGTAACGGTATAATTATATCTGCAAGTATATTGGCAGTTACAACATCATAACATTCATATCCTGCATAGTCCTGAATCTTCTTGTCGTCTATAATATTGCCTTCAATAACCTCATACAATTCAGAGGAAATATTATTTGCTTCCATATTTTCTGCTGTGGCAATAATTGCATTAGGATCAAGGTCGGTGCCCAGAACATAAGATGCGCCAAGCATAAGACCTATTACAGAAAGTATTCCACTTCCTGTTCCTACATCAAGAAGCTTGTCTCCCTCCTTAATGTACTTATCCATCTGCTTAATAACAAGCTGTGTGGTTTCGTGAGAACCTGTGCCAAATGCTGTTCCAGGGTCAATATTAACAACCATCTTGCCTTCCATACCATCAGGCACTTCTTCCCAGGTAGGCTTAATAACTATATCATTAACCATAAACGGCTTAAAATACTGTTTCCAATTATTAATCCAATCCTTATCCTCTGTTTCATCAGATGCTACTGTTCCTTCTCCCACATCCACAAAATCCTCAAGTTCCTTAAGCCCCTCTGCAATCTTGCAAAACATGTCTTCTTCCCCCGAAATCCCTTCCGGATAATGAATTCCCTCATCATCCGATTCAAGATAAAAGCTTACCTTACCCACACCTTCATCAGGCGGAAGCTCAGGCAAAAAATCTACAAACATTGCCTTGGTATCATTCTCTGATAACTGAATATTATCCTCTATTTCAACACCTTCCATACCAAGTTCCATAAGCATACCGCTTACGAGGTCCTCCGCTGCAGTTGTTGTTGTAATTGTATATTTCTTCCACTTCATCTGTAATCACCTGTTAAAATTATTTTAAAAACGCCAGATATCCTCTCATTGCCTCGTAGATATCTATCTTACTTGTTGCTTCATATGGTGCATGCATGCTTAAAACAGCAACTCCGCAATCGATTACTTCCATTCCATAATTGGCAAGGATATAAGCGATTGTTCCGCCTCCACCTACATCTACCTTTCCAAGTTCTGCCATCTGATAAGCCACATCATCTGCCTCAAGAGCAGCTCTTACCTTGGCTACATACTCAGCATTAGCATCGTTACTGCCGGATTTGCCTCTTGAACCGGTAAATTTAGAAAATACTATACCTCTTCCAAGGAAGGAGGTGTTCTTTTTCTCAAATACAGAAGCATAATTAGGATCAAAGGCTGCATTTACATCGGATGAAAGCATCTGAGAATTAGAAAGTGCTCTTCTAAGGGCAAGTTCCGAATATGCTCCCATTCTGTCAAGTACCTCTGCAACCATATTTTCAAAGAAATGAGACTGCATACCTGTTGCACCCACACTTCCTATTTCTTCCTTGTCTACAAGAAGACATACTGTTGTCTTTTCAGGATTCTCAGTTGCAAGCATTGCCACAAGTGAAGTATACGCACACACTCGGTCGTCCTGTCCATAACCAAGAATCATACTTCTGTCAATTCCAAGGTCCCTTGCAGGTCCTGCAGGTACAACCTCCAATTCAGCTGACATAAAGTCTTCTTCTTCAATTCCATACTTGTCCTTAAGTAATTTTAAAATATAGGTCTTGGCAGGATTTTTATCCTTATCATTGTCCTCTGATTTAACAGGCATATTACCAACAAGAATATCGAGAGCCTCACCTTCAATCACTTTGGCTGCTTTTTTGTCCATCTGGTCTGCTGCAAGGTGAATAAGAAGGTCTGATACGCATAATACAGGATCTGTTTCATTTTCACCTATCACAACATCTATTACTCTACCATCTGTTAAAGCTACAACCCCATGTAATGCAAGTGGAATTGTTGCCCACTGGTATTTCTTGATTCCACCATAATAATGGGTATCCATAAGCACAAGGTCTGAATCTTCATAAAGAGGATTCTGCTTAATATCAAGTCTTGGTGAATCAATATGCGCACCAAGAATTTTCATTCCATCAGAAAGCGGCTGTTTTCCAATATTAAAAAGAACAACGGCTTTTCCCATATTGCAGGCGTACACTTTATCTCCTGCCTTAAGGCTTCTTCCCTCTGAAATTACATCAAAAAGATTCTCATACCCTTTTTCCTTAGCCATCTCTATGCTTCTTGCTGCACATTCTCTTTCTGTCTTACATTCTGAAATATATCTGCGATAACCTTCACAAAAATCAAATACCTCTTTGATTCTTGCCTCATCACATTTCTTCCATGCATTCTCTCTTTCCATATCAAAATCTCCTTATATCTCCAATGTAAGCTGGGATTCTTCCTCAGCTTCTGCCTTAAAGTCAACCATTTTCTCCGGACTTATCGCAGGTAAATCCTCAACTGAAGCAAGTCCGAATGTTCTTAAAAATTCTTCTGTTGTTCCAAATAATATAGGCTTACCCGGCGCATCAAGTCTTCCTAGTTCAGTTACAAGATTGTACTCAATAAGCTTATTAACAGAATAATCCGACTTAACTCCTCTTATCTGCTCAATCTCAAGTCTCGTAACCGGCTGCTTATATGCAATTATAGACAAAGTTTCCAGAACTGATTCAGAAAGTACATATCTTCTTGACTGTGAAGCAACCTTGATAAGCGCCTCATAGCATTCTGCCTTGGTACACATCTGAAAACTGTCTTCCAATTCGATTATCTTAATGCCTCTGTCCTCAGCCTTATATTTATCACTGAGATTACGTACTATTTTCTTAGTTGTGTTAATATCCTGGTCTATTGCCACTGCTAATTTGGAAGTCTCTACAGATTCACCCATTGTAAAAAGTACTGCCTCTATTATTGCTTCCATCTGTCCAATTGTCATTGCCACCTTAATCTTCCTCCAGCGAATTAATCAGTATATCATCTTCCCTGTTCTCCTGAACAACGGCTATTTTACCGCCCTTTATCATCTCAAGGACAACAAGAAAGGTTACAATTATCTGCATTCTGCTCTTCCCTTCAACCAAAAGCTGTCTGAAGAGAAATGTCTTATGACTCTTAATATATGAGTGAACAAACTCCACCTTAGCTTCCATGTTCACGTCTTCTTTTTCAATCTTTCCGAATTTACTTCTAATCGGATCTACTTTATCCTCACATCTCTTAAGAACATCGTTAAAAATCTCTCTAAGTCTCTTAAGTGTTACGCCATCCATAAGTGCGTCCAGATCAACCGGCTCCACATATTCTGATACTTCATCAGGTATGGTAGGACTCTTATAAAGTGTGTACTCTGCATCCGTCTGTCGGTCTTTAAGTTCATAGGACATATACTTGTACATCTTATATTCAAGAAGCTTATCAATAAGGTCCTGTCTTGGGTCTTCCATATCATCTGATTCCACATCCGGGTCCTTTGGAAGCAGCATTCTTGACTTAATATTAAGAAGCATTGCTGCCATAACAAGAAATTCGCTTACAATATTAAGGTCATTCCTGTCCATCTGTTCTATATATTCCAGATACTGATCTGTTATAAGCACGATTGGGATGTCATATATATTTACTTTATTCTTATCAATAAGGTGCAAAAGAAGATCTAATGGTCCCTCAAACACCTCTAACTTAACTTCGATTGACATTGTATACCGCCTGTTATTTTAGTTTACCCTTTATTGTAACCTTTACTTCAATTCTTTGCAAGAATTTTAATACCAACAATTTCCGGTCTGTTGTTAATTCTTACATTAACTGTGTGAGTGCCTAACCCTCTGCCAATAATCATTTTCTTACCCTTTAAGGACTTGTACATTCCAGAATCAAAATGCGGCAGCAGTTTTCTCGTTGTAGATACCACGCCTCCAACATACGGAAGTCTGATTATTCCCCCATGGATATGCCCTGACAAAACAAGATCAGCGCCCCACTTGGCATAATTGGCAAAATATTCCGGATTATGAGCCAGCAAAACATTATACACATCCCTATCAGCCGGACCAAGATGCTTATCAATCAAGCCCTTCCCCATAACCGGATGTCTGAACTTATAAAAAACCGAATCAATCTCCAATCCTGATAATGCAACCTTATATCCTTTCTTTTCAAGATATACTGTTTCATCCTGTAAAAAGCATACTCCTGCCTCTGCTAAAGTTATATAAATATATTCGAATTTCTCCCTGTATTCCCCTTCACCCATTTTCAGACTATACTCATGATTTCCAAGAGCATAAAAAACCGGATAGTGTTTAGCAAGTGATACAAGATAATTCATAACCTGATTAATATTTTCCTTCGGCTTTCTATTAAACATATCACCTGCCACAAGCACCGCATCCGGAGCATAATTACGAATCACACGATTAACCTCATGAAGGTCAACTCCATATTCATTACTGTGTAAATCGCTAAGCATTATTAATTTAAATCCTTCAAAATTCTCTTTAAACCTTTTATCTGTAATTATGTATTCTGTAAAGTCTGTTTTTCTCATTATTTTCTCCGTTTCATACCCGATATACCGATTGTAACAGATATGTTTATCTTTTTCCATTGATATATTGCCAAATTTTGCGTATAATTATACAAAAGTATTTTTTAGGAATGGTTATTATGAAATTATTTGCTTCAATTGCTGTTATCAGCAACAAAGTAAAACATGATAAGATAAATGCATTTGCTGCAGAGGCAGCTCTTTTTGTGATACTTAGCTTTGTTCCTTGTATCATTTTACTTATGCTCCTAGTCCGCTACACTCCTCTTTCGGAGGATATGGTGCTTAATGTAGTTAACAATATGGCACCACAGCCATTTATTCCCGCACTGACCCGTATGGTTAACGATATCTACAGCAATGTTAACGCATCCGCATTCTTTTTTGCAGTCGTCGCTGTTATATGGGCTGCCGGTAAGGGTTTTGTATCTCTTATTGACGGTCTTAATGCAGTTTTTGATATTAATGAACATCGTAACTGGATAAGAATACGTCTTTACGCAATATTATATACTCTTATATTCCTTATTATCATCGTAACCTGTCTGGTAATTTACGTACTTGGTTACCGCATTAAGGATATACTTATGGTAAGGGCACCATTTGTTCACAGAGTATTCGAAATAATACTCCAGTTCCGTGCTATAATTGTAATACTACTTTTGACTACATTATTTACATTTCTCTATGTTGCAATTCCTAACCGACACACAAAAATCAAGCGCCAGATTCCGGGAGCTTTATTTGCAGCAGTAGGCTGGATGGGATTTTCCTTTGTATTTTCTTTATACATTAAATATTCATCCAAGCTCTCACTTATATACGGAAGTTTGACTACTCTTGTATGTGTGATTCTGTGGCTTTATGTGTGCATGTATATTTTCCTTGTTGGTGCAGAAGTTAATCTCTATTATGAGCAGTGGAATGCCGGTGAATCAATTGAAAAAGCAACCGACATCACTCATACACATCAATAATTTCTGAGCCCTCGTAGTAGAATTCCAGTATCTGACCATATGTCATTCCTGACTTAACCATGTTGGATACTGCATTCTGACTCATTCCTATTCCATGACCATATCCTCCGCCTCTTATTCTGTACCCTGTTTCTGTTCTGTCAAAAACACAGAATGCACTTGGCAATATATAAAATGTGGTTGTATCCCCTAAAAACAGTGTTATAGGGTTATTTCTCGGACTAAGAAGATACCTTATATTCAGTTCATTATTCACAAGAATCTCTGCTTCTGTTCCTTTAATTATAATCGATGACAAAGCCCCTCCCGTAGTCCTTGTAACCACCTCGATTTCTTTAAGTTCTCCAATACTCCTAATTTCTTCCGTTACCCATACTCCATTATTATTAACCTTAATATTGGAAGGACTGGCACAATATCTGGCATAAAGATTCTCATTAATGCTTTCCGACAAGTCCTTAATTGACATATCAACCTGCCATCTGTAATACCCAAAGCCATAATCATAATCTTTTTCATTACTGGTATCAATAAATGCCCTAAAAGCCTCCTCGGAGGACAAATCTGTTATTTTTCCATCTGAATTTACTTCTTTTGAAGGAAGATATGGTGTTGCTTCAGGATTACTTCCCCATACCGATGAATCCGCTGTATGTCCACAGGAGGTAGAATAATAGTACGTAGTAATTGGTGTACCGTTATACGCCATTACCTGTCCGTAAGTCTCCTGCACAGCTCTTTTAGAATCATCTTTTTCCTGAACATTGTTATACACTTGAAAATTAACACTGTCATCTACATGTGCTCCATATTTACCATATGAATTATTTAACAGCTGCTTGTATGCATAACTTCTGGCACATACAGCCTGAACCTTCAATGCTTCCACACCAAATCTGTCCGGCATTTCACTTGGTACAACCGCCCACAGATATTCTTCTATGGGTACATCATTGATGATAACCAGACCTTCTTCATACTCTGCAATTTCTATTGTTCCTCTGTATGATGGTGCGCCATAGGATTTCTGCACATTTAATACGGTCACTCTATCCTCCGGATTAACAGGGCTTATGCTTATTCTTCCATGGGACAGATACGATGAGTCTGAATATATGTCAACTATATCCTCCCCACTATGTTTTTCTTCTATGTCCCCGTACCGGATAATGTATTCACCTGTACCCTTAACAGATACCCTTTCGTGAAATATGGAAGTGAACCCCGTTGTCATTACCATCACTCTTATATTGTCAGCCACCATGCTTTCAGATACTATAGCGCCACATATTTTATCCCCTGAAACAACAAAATCAGTTATGCTATACCCTATTAATATATCCTTAACGGACATTTCTTCTATAATTCCATAAGTTCTGTAGGCCTTAAATTTATCATCAAGAGTTATCGTTCCATAACCTTGAATTTCCACCTTTTCATTATCAGCCATAAGAACTTTTCCATTAATAACATCATTTTTTATTTTGATGGAGGTTACATAACCATTTTCAATTTCAATATCTCCCATAACTTTGTTAAATTCTCTTTCAAGAGGTGCCACATCAAACTCTCTTTTAACATTTCCCAAGTACGCTGTTATCTTATTATTTTTTCCACTCTCAAGCCACACATTTTCATAGGCTATTTTATCCGAGACTTTCAGGTTAATCTGTATTATTTCATTACCCCGAACATACACCACAATTTTTTTGTCTATATAGCTATCAAGCGCAAGTCCCTCAAAGCCATAACTGCCTTTATCTGTAAACACCTGCCATTTTCCGGCATTCTCCATATTGGATGGAGTTCCTGCAATAATAAGTTCTTCCTTGTGTACACCTTCCTCAGAGCCAAATAGTGCTACCAGATACTCATATATTTCCTCAAATTCCTTTTTGGTTATTGCAGTTCTCTTTTTCTTTTCCTCAAAGTTAATATCTACTGCATCCTTTATATCCTGCTTATGCACACCTTTTTTCTCCAGATAATTCCATAGCATTTCGTAAGTGTACTTTTTTCCGGCATAATTATAATTTATATCTTCCTTGTCAATATAGTTCTTTTCCGCCATGTAATTAATATATTTTTCATACCACATTTTTTTACCGTTTTTATAACAATCCGGTGATTCTGATATCCTTGTTTTATCAGCCTCCAGTAAAGACAGCATTTTAGAAGCTGTTGATACAGATATATATTTTTTCGAGTTATCCTTCACCAAAAATATAATAACCAGTGCCAAAACAAGGATTACTACGGCTACGCCTGTGGCAAACAATCTTTTTTTCTTTTTATTCATCCTGCCCTCCGATATAGTTGTCCTTTTTAATTCTATTATTAAGGACAAAAAAATAGACCTTATACAGGTCTATTTTTTCATAAGCCCCAAAATGTCGGCTCCCATTTTTCTGACGCCTAGCCGTAGCCAGGTGGGTTACCGCACATAAGCTTCTGCCTTCCACTGCTTAGGAGGCCTGACATCCACTTATAAATATAGGAGTCCCTTTAGTCAAATGTAGGATCAAAACAATAGGAGTTATCGAACATTCCAGGTAACTTATGTATTCGTCATTTCATATCTTAAGTATACTCTATTCTATGTAATTTTTCAATAAAAAATACTAAAAATTCACACTTTTTTATTCATGAAAATCATAGGATACATCCTCATCAATAATGCTAATCATAACATCTGCGATTTCAGGATCAAACTGAGTACCTTTACCTTTCTCAATCTCTCCACGAACTATTTCCTGAGCCAACAAATCTCTGTAACTTCTGTTTGATGTCATTGCATCATATGCATCTGCAACTCCGATGATTCTCGCAATTTCAGGAATATCCTTACCTGATAATCTGTCAGGATATCCTCTTCCATCAAATCTCTCATGATGATATCTTGCTCCAATTGCAATATCCGGAATCTCAGTAATCTCTTCTAATATCTTACTTCCTATTCCCGGATGGGTCTTAATTATCTCGTATTCTTCATCAGTAAGTCTTGATGGTTTATTAATTATTTCATTAGGAATACCTATTTTACCTATATCATGTAAAAGTGCTGTGTACTCCAGTAAGTCAAGTCTCTCGCCTTCATAACCCATACGCTCTGCAATCATAACCGAATACTTAGCAACTCTGGTTGAATGTCCGTTAGTATATGAATCCTTTGCATCAATGGTATTGGCAAGTGTACGCACCATCTGAAGTGACATTCGCTCAACTTTTTCACGTCTCTGTTCCGCAATTTCCTGATTAACCAGAGCCTGCTTGTGATAAAAAGAACGCTTATTCCCCTGCACAATAAGAATTATTACAATTATTGTCAGTGTAAATGAAATAATATTCATAAACAACATAGAAACCTTAATATAATCCGTAAGCACATTGTTCGAACCATTTCCTCCCGGAATACCCTGAATTCCAAAAGAAAACAGTGTTATAATAATGGACACAACGCCAAGCAGAGCAAATTCCCATCGCTGTAAGCATCTGTCCCTTGACTCATTATTGAATCTTTCTCTCCAATCCTTACCTTTAACCCAGAACATCAAAATGCCAATATACAGTATTATATGAAATATTACTCTATATACCAAAGTGGCAACATCTGTCATTTCATACAAAATCGCAGGCAGAATAAGCAAAGGAACAATCAATCCGTTAATTATACCTACAATAGGAAATGTAATAAAGAAGCCCACTATCTTCTTTCTTGGTCTTCCGATTGAAATTGCCACTCCGGTAAAAGCAATTGCAAGTATCTGAGAAACAACATCTATAAAAACCGATGTAATAGATATGAGTGCAAAAGTGCTAATATAAAAAATCCTGTACTGCATCTTATCCGGAAGTCTTTCCAAAAAAACATACCTTGCCAAAAGAAGCAACAATAGGTATATCATATTATTTTCCAATATAAGGTTAATCACATACAGTGTATCAAAAAACATTATGCATGTTTCCTTTCATATTTTTTATTAATTATATTACTTTTATTATTTTATAACAACCTCATTTTCTCTCAAAAAAGAAACCCGGACAATTGTCCGGGTTAATCTCATTAATATTAAAGTGCTGCTGCTTCTGCAACAATCTTCTTAAGTGCTTCAAGAGCTTCATCAGGAAGCTTATCATAGCCTTCCTTCTTAGTAGCGAAGCCTTCTACAGCATCTACACGATTCTGCATAGCGTTCTTAAGTTCTTCTGTATACGCCTTATCTGAAAGGTCTGGAACAAATCCTTCCCAATCCATAATCTCGATATCTTCGAATGGTCCCCACTGCTTGAATGAAGCCTTTCCTTCAACGATTGTCTCAAGAACTCCAAGAGTATCCTTAGGCTGAACCTTCTTGCCCATGAAATCACCTGTATTGATGATGTAGCAGTCTACGTTCTTCTCTTCTACTAACTTCTTGAACTTAACATAGTCATTAACTAATGGATATGTTCTGAATGGGTTAGCATATGGAACGATACGAAGTGCGTTCATATCTGTACCTGCTGCAACACGTTCTGCAGTAGATGTCTTAGTAGCAAGTGTAGCACCCATAACAGATGCAAGAGCTGCTCCCTTTAACTTAACTACAGGTGGAATTGTAGGGTCCTTCATAATCCAGAAAATTGCATTAACAGGAGCGTCAATCTTATCTACACGGTTAGGTGACCATAATTTAGACTTAATAGCACGTCCGTTACCATTTCTGATATCTTCAGTTACTAACTGAATCTTGCCCTCTTCATCCATTGTTGCTGAACAGTTCTGAGCTGTTAATAAATATTTGTTATCAGGACATCCTGTTGGATAATCTGATGTCTTATCAAAATATGTTGGCTCAAGAGCGATTGATGCACATGTATCTGTGTTGATAATGAAAGCATCATCATGAAGAACCTTAATTGCAGGATACTTGTCACCATGCTTAGCATGTGTAAGTGTTGACTTACCAGATCCTGATAATCCATATACAGATGCAACGAACTTAGAACCATCTGCTAATGTGTATTCCTTCTGTCCGCCGTGGCATGAAGCATATCCGTTTCTGTTAGCGATAGCCCAAGCCATTGTAAGAGTACCCTTCTTGTGCTCTCCAAAGTACTTCATACCAAGGATACAAGCACAGTTCTGGTCTGTATCAAAATAACAAAGTGTAAGTGGATCGCTTAAGCAGCTGTAATCAACGTCAGGTCTGTTACCTGGAACCCACTGTGGATCAGAGAAGATATAGATATCAGGTTCGTTACCATCGCCTACCATCTTAGAATCTCTGTACATCTTCACATATTCATCTGACATATACTGGAAGTTAAGCATCCAGTTGTAAAGAAGATTCTCTTCTCCTTCAGGAATAAGAAGGTGAGCCTTAACCATGAATTCAGGATCAAGACCAACGTAGCATTCTGCATGATACATTGTTTTCCATCTTGTCTCGTAAACAGCATCCATAACTACCTTGTCAAGCTTCTTCTCGTCTACACCGGGTTCACCCTTGATACGACGAGCGGTAGCGTAACGACCGGTTACAGCACCATC
>JAZQKW010000083.1:0-3962 GCA_045542375.1 Butyrivibrio sp. | reverse complement strand
TCAAGTCCTAATAATCCGGTACAACCACTAACATTTATTACCGAAACATTCGGCAGAGTATTAAAATCAATTGTTACAACTGCTGTATTGCCACTAACATTCAGTTCATTAACGGTTGTTGTTCCTTCTAACATAGCATTTACATCTGATATAGGAGCCCCGACAAGTCTAACTGCATTAAGTATTGCATTATTCTTTAATTCGCAATTGGCAAGGTTAGTACATCCACTTACATCTACAAGATTAATCCTTTCAGAATCTGATATTTTAAGGCTTGTAAGTGTGCCCACATTGCTTATCGTTATACTGTCAACCTGTGTACCACTAAGGTCTATCGTCTCAAGAGCTGAATGTCCTGAAATCACAATATCACCGCTAAGTCCCATGTCTTCAAAGGTTGAAGATGCATACAGATTTTTAAGCGCAGGAAATGCATTAATATCTACAGTACTTATTGCTGTATTGGTAATACCAAGACTTTCTAATGCAGATGTATTTCCCGTTCCCAATGTATCCATTGACGCACAGCTAGTCAAATCAAGGGTCTTAAGACTTGTTCCCGTCGGCAATGACAGTCCTGTCAATGATGTACAGCCATTAATAACTACCGATTCAAGGGCTTCACATCCACTCAAGTCAATTGAGCCAACTGATACAAAATAATTACTATCTGTTATTGAAAAGCTCGTTAAACTTGAACTGTCGGTTACAGTAACGCTGCTAAGCGATGACGAATCCCGGGATATAAATGAAAAACTTTCTATACGGTCGCCACCACAGGTAATGCTCTGCAGACTGTCAAATATTCCGTTAAACAATACACTCGTCATAGCTGTACCCGAAATATTAATTCTGGTAAGAGCTGCTTTAGTGCCATTCGTCGGCCACGTTATTTTCCCAAGCTTAGAATCAGCCATCTCCAGTGTGGTTAAAGTATCTGCAACATCTATCACATCCAGTTCAGTAATATTAGTACGATTGGCCTTAAGAATATCAAGGTTATCAAGGCCTGTAAGATTAATCTCAGTAACCTCTGAACCATCAATATTAATTGTTCTCAGCGCCTGACAGCCCGTAGCATCCAACGCAGAAACAGCCAAATTCTGGGCATCTATTTCATATAACTCAGTACATGTCGATATATCCAGACTTGTTAGTTCAGTATCTGATATCTGCAAGCTCTGCAGTGACGTACATCCATTCAAATTAATGCTTCCCAGTGATGAACCGGTTGCAATCAAATATGTTATCTTATCCTTACCGCTTGCATCTAATTCTTTTACATCTGTATTATCAATATACAGATAGTTCAATTCTGCATTATTGCTTATATCAAGACTGCCTAGATTCGTGGCATTTGATAACATAAGCATCTGTAAATTCGGGCAATTACTTACATCAATGTCAGTAATTGCAGCTCCTGGAAGTGCAATTGTGTTCAATGCCGTATTGTTAGTTACATCAATTTCTTTAAGTGAAGAAGCATCCATTATCATAACCTGCTCCAAGGCTGTCAGATATTCTATTCCCTTCACTGAAGTAATCAATTCATCTTCTTCAGTCTGCAAAATAGTTATTGCAGCAATTTCATCAACAGAAAGACCTGCCTCCCCATCCGTGTTATAAGGTTCCATTAAGGCTAAAATATTAGCATCCGGGAAATTTACTGTATTTAATGCAACGATGAGTTCTTCATTAATCTCTTCTCCACATTTACTACACTTTTCATAAATTCTGCCGTTTTGTGTATCTGTCGGTTCATCCTTTGCATCAACATAATCATGGCCTAATTCTGTTATTTCATATGCGTACATATATCCACAACTGCAGGTATATTCTCTCTTGCCCGGTATTGTACAGCTTGGTTCAACCGCTACCTTATCAGTGAACGAATGATAGCTTCCATCCTGCAACACTTCCTTGCATACATCACACATAACGTGACAATCCGCTGTATTACCTTTCGCTTCTGTATGTCCGTTAGCCGGAATAACTTCTGTATACGAATATCCACAATCACAGGTATATGTTCTAACTCCCGTATCCAGGCATGTTGGCTCTGTTGTTACTGTTGACGTATATGTATGAGCTGTTCCTTTTTCAAGGACCTCTCCACATACATTACATTTTGTATGACAATCTTTAGTTCCACCAACTGTATTGGCATGCCCCTTTTCCGGTATTATCTCTGTATATGTACTGCCACATTCGCAAGTATGTATAATCTCACCTTTACCGGTACAGGTTGCTGCTTTATTTACTGAGGATGTATAAGTATGTGCCTCTCCATTTTCTAAAACCTCACCACACACCATACATACAGTATGACTGTCAACATTTCCTCCAAAAACACTTACATGTCCTTTTGCCGGTATAGGTTCTGTGTATGTACCTCCACATTCACATATATAAGTAGTTTCACCCTTTTCCGTACATGTTGGTTCCTTAGTAACTTCTGATGCATATACATGTTCAGAACTCATTATCTCTCCACATATACCACACAGACTGTGACATTCTGTGGTTGCTCCCGGAAGCTCTGAATGACCTGTTGCAGGAATCGCTTCTGTATAGGTATATCCACACTCACAACTGTGCTTTAATTCACCATCTTCTACACATGCTGCTTCTCTAATCACTTCATCTGCATATACATGCATGCTGCCATCTTCAAGTACTTCGTTACATACTTCACATATGCTGTGAGCTGCTTCTTTGGCTCCTGCAATCTCAATATGACCGGTTGCCTCTATCTCTTCTGTATATACGTCTCCGCATTCGCAGGTAAAAGTCTTTTCCCCTGCATCTACGCATGTCGGTTCCTTGGAAATCTCCTCCACATACTCATGTTCATGAGGCTTTGGCTTCTCTGTTCCCAAGCCGTCTATAACTGGAATTCCTGACACACCCTGAGAAGTATTGTTGTTAACAAGAGAGTCTCCCTCTGAAGTTTCCTCCTTCTTAACCTCCTCAGGTGCCATCTCGATAGGCTTGGCATCATTAGCATAAATTTCCGCTTTAGCAACCTTATTGCTCTTGATTTCCTTAGCCTCCATTACTACTTCTGCCTTCTCATATACAGGAGTGTACTCCTCTATTACAATTTCACGCTCTTCTATGTCTGCCTTAGCTTCTTCTTCCGTCACAAAAAGCTCATGTCCGTTCTGTGCCGCAAAGTAGATATCTACCATATCTTCATCCGGAATATCTTCAATCTTAACCGGTTCTGATACTACCGTATCTTCCTTAACCTCTTCTGTCTTAATGCCTTCAACTACATATACTGTTTTCTCAGTATCCATGTTAATGCTTGTCTTAAAGCCAGCTTCTACAATCACCTCTTCTTCAACCACATCTCCCGTAGGCTGAATTCGCTTAGATGCAACAGCACCACCATATGTGGTTACATCTGCAACTACCTCTCCCTGCTCTGTCTGTGAAAGACCAACTCGGAAAAATGTACCTCTAACCGCAAGTACGGCATTAGGTGTGTTAACCACAAATTCCTCATCTTCACGGAGCGGCTTCACTATCTCAGATGTAAGAGCACCTCGCTCAAGATTCATAGCCGTCTTGCCACTTCCAAGGAAACCTAACTTTTCAAAAATAAGTCTGCTTCCCGGCTCTAACTTAACGTATTTATCTCCATCAAGGACAAGCCTTACATAACTGTTACCCGTAGTTACGATTTCATAACCCTCCTGCAGATGCATTCCTACATAGGCAGAATATTCTATTCCATCCTTTGCTACACAAACCGTGCCGGATACTTCAACCACGCTTATGGTTCGATAACCCTGACCGCCGGCACGTATCTTAACAACTGCAAAGACTGATATAACAAGAATAACTATAACAATAGGAATTATAAATTTTTTCTTATTTTTCTTCTTCAAATAACTCATATAATCCCCCTTTCATCATCCTTCTTCAGGACTTACGTACCCATTAACGCCTATTAC
>JAZQKW010000082.1:0-1803 GCA_045542375.1 Butyrivibrio sp. | reverse complement strand
CCACCATGGATTAATCCACTTTACAATCTTATTGATGAGCACCTAAGAGATATTGAATTGGCAAAACAATTGATGGGCGATGATGGTGTTGCAAAAATATATGATATGTATTTTGCTGCTTACTCAAAGGAAGAATTTGATGAAGCCCTTACCAAGCGTATGAATAACATCAAGGAATTCACTGAGATTAAGCAGATGGAATACAATGCCATAACCCATCATTCAGATCCTGCTTATCAATTGAATAAGAAGCACTTTAAGGCAGAAGAAGATCCATTGCCTTCTTACTTGCAGAAATATTTTAGCAAAATTGTAAGAGTTACAAGGTTGCGTGAAGTAAGGGTGTTATTGGGATTTACTAGAGTTGATGCTCCAGATCCAGATGCAGATTCAGCTAATCAACCTAATATAGTGACTCTTAGCAAAGGAAGAAATGAGAGATGGTTACCGGCAGATGAAGTCAATGGTGAAGGAATTTTTATTGAGTTTAATAAAGAGATGCTTTCAAAGTGGTTAGGAATACCTGCTGTAAAAGATATTTCAGAGCGTTATGCCGAATCATATAAAGATTTTTGTCAGTCTAAGGGATGGACAATAACTTCTGTACGAAATGCAGTTTATGTGTTAATGCATACTTTTGCTCATTTATTGATTAAGCAAATGTCCATGTCTTCAGGATATTCATCTTCCGCAATCAGAGAAAGAATATATTTTGGAGAAAGTATGGCCGGAATCCTGTTATATACCGGTAGTGCAGATAAAGAGGGGTCACTTGGAGGTCTAGTAGAACTGGGAAATATTTCTCAAATTACTGGAATTATGAGGGATGCTTTCCAAGAAGCGCTTGTTTGCACTAATGATCCTGAATGTATGAGTAATCTGCCTGCAGGAAAGAATTCTAATGGAGCAGCTTGCCATTCATGCTGCATGATTTCAGAAACAGCCTGCGAAAACGGAAACAGAATGCTTGACAGAGGTCTAGTGGTTCCTATTCCAGGAAGAGAAGATAACGCGTATTTCAGAGAGTTGGTGAACGAGCTATGCCAAGTAGAAATATAAATTCTGATATTTTGTTTAACGCAATTAAGGAAGACCAGGAAAATGGTACATCTGTGGCATCAGGGATTCTTAAACAGGCATTCCCTAGAATTGATGCGGAAACAGGTAATGACATTTCCAGCTTGATTGCTCAGGCTATGCAGCAGGATACTTCTGATAAGGTATCTCTTGTTGTTACAGCACCACCTTCTTTTTCAATTAATGCTAGGACAACTATGAATGTCGTTAGTTCAATGATTGAAGGAGCAGAGAGCAGCATCTTGATTACAGGTTATTCTTTGTCTTCTTATTTTGCTGATTTGGTGGATATCATTATTCAGAAGAGTCAGAGTGGTGTTTTCGTAAAATTCTTTGTTAATGATATAGATAGTCAGGATAGCTTTGAAAAATTATTGAGATATAAAGGCAGGTTCCTTAAAATCTACAACTACAAGAAACAGGAAGATTCGATGGCTGCTTTACATGCCAAGGTTATCTCTGTTGATCAGAAGAAAACGTTGATTACTTCAGCCAATCTTTCATATCACGGACAACAGGGAAACATAGAACTTGGAATGTTGGCAGAGTCTAAAAAAATTGCCAAACAGGTTGACGATGTTTTTACTAAACTGATTTTTGAAAGGATATTTGAAGAAAAATAGTGTAAAGATAATGGCCATAATAGGAGAAGTATAATGGTCTCATAAATTAAGACACTTTTTCGGACAGATTTTAATGAATCTGATATACTAAAATCAGTATGAA
>JAZQKW010000081.1:0-8883 GCA_045542375.1 Butyrivibrio sp. | reverse complement strand
TCCGACTTCTGATAATCTGAATTACCGGAATGATATACGTCACAACTTTAAGTGTAACCTCCACAAACTTTACAAATCCTTCTTTTCCTTTGCCCAATTGGTCCGTACGTATGCCTTGCTTTTTCTGACTTATCATTTTGGCAAAATAACATATATAAAATGCTGCCATCATTATTAGGGTGAGTAGTTTGAATAACATAGGTTGTCCTTTCTATGTATGTATTTTTTATCACACATAATTATCTGTCATGTTGGATTTATTTTACCACTATTCTGACAAAAAAACACTATTGTGATATATTAATTTCCATATCATCCGTAACACATGCAATCAAAGATATCTTTTTACCATTTCCTCAATTTTTCCTGTATTCAAAATTGTCTCTTCTGTTTCGTATGTAAGAATCAATCTCTCTCCCACAAATATCCCATTATTTTCATAAGCATTTATTTTTTTAACCATATTCCTTGCATATTTTGGTTCATCAACCATGCCATTATGCTCCCAGTATATTTCTTCCCCACTTTTTCTTGAAAGAAATGTGAAGTCAGGATATATTATGCCTGCCCCTTTCAGATACAATGGACATTCATATTTATATTCAATTCCATTCCTATAAAAATAATCCGCCATAATCTTCTCTGATTTTGAACGTACCCTCTCTCCCTTTTCTGTTAGAATAATTGGAGCTCCTGGCTGAAACTCTTTACCTTTATATTCATTTGATTTCCACTCAGCGACTTTTTGTTCCCATGGCTTTTCAATTGGTTTGATAAGTTTCTGCCGTTCCACATGCTCATTCAAAAATAACTTCTCCAACTCATCTTCAGTATAATCTTTTGTTATTCTCCTAATTTGGGACAACCTTTTTTCTGCCAGCTCTAAAGCTTTTTTATCATATGTTTTTTGAGCCAGCTTACACGCCAAATCAAATTCGTCCTTTGGAATGTAATGGCCTGATTTATTTTCCTCATCACAGCAATAATACTGAATATGATTATGGCTTTTTGACAGCCTAAGACTACCTTGCGGTGCATGTTTTAATCGTGTCTTCACATCATCAATAATAGTTTCTAACCGCGCTTGTTCTTCTAATAATATATTCCTTAACCCTTTTATAATGCTGTACCTCCTAATTCTGATATTTCTGATATCAGTACGTAAAAAAATATAACTTTTACGGCTGAATACATATATTTTCTCCAAGTAACCGTAATATCAAAAGGCTTTTACGTACTAAATATAAGTTTCATAATTTACAAACGTAAATAATAAAATATTTTACGGTTTTATTAGACCATTTTTCTGTTATGACCGTAACAAATTCATTTCCTTACGGCTGCACCAGGAATTTTTCTCGAATTAACCGTAACGTCAACCATTCCTTACGGCTGCATCAGAAATTTTTCTCGAATTAACCGTAACGTCAACCATTCCTTACGGCTGCACTCGAAGATTTTCTCATATTAACCGTAATGCCAACCATTCCTTACGGTCATATATAAATAATTTGAACTTTGGGCCGAAAAAGCCCATGGAATCATGATATGTTATATGGAATTATCCATGAAAATTAGATAAAATCCCGAAAATGCAATTGCATCTTCGGGATATGAATAGTAATAATTATCTCTTTGAGAACTGTGGTGCTCTACGAGCTGCTTTGAGACCGTATTTCTTACGTTCTTTCATTCTTGAATCTCTTGTAAGGAATCCTGCTGCCTTAAGAGCTGGTCTGAAATCGTTGTCAACTTTAAGGAGTGCTCTTGAGATACCATGTCTGATAGCTCCAGCCTGTCCTGTTGTTCCACCACCATGTACGTTAACTGTAACGTCATATTTATCAAGTGTATCTGTAGCTACGAGTGGCTGTCTAACGATAACCTTTAAAGTCTCAAGACCAAAGTAGCTGTCGATATCTCTCTTGTTGATTGTAATCTTACCTGTACCAGCTGATACATATACTCTTGCAATACTGCTTTTTCTTCTTCCTGTTCCGTAGAACTTTGCGCTTGCTGATTTCTTTGCTGCCATTGTCATTTCCTCCTTCTAATTAAAATGTTAACACTTCCGGCTTCTGAGCTTCATGCTTGTGGTCCGGTCCAGCGTAAACGTGGAGTTTAGTATACATTTCTCTTCCTAAAGGTCCTTTTGGAAGCATTCCCTTAACTGCGAATTCAATAACTCTTTCAGGATGCTTAGCAAGCATTTCTCTAAGAGTAGTTTCCTTAAGACTTCCTACATAATCTGAATGTCTGTAGTAGATCTTCTGGTCGAGTTTCTTACCTGTTACTTTAATCTTATCTGCGTTAACTACGATAACGTAATCACCTGTGTCAATGCTTGGTGTGTAGATAGGCTTATTCTTTCCTCTTAAAACCTTAGCTACTTCTGAAGCAAGACGTCCTAATGTATATCCTGTAGCATCAACTACATACCATTTTCTTTCAATTGTTGATGCACTAGCCATGAATGTTTTCATTGGTTTACCTCCTTGAGATTATCAAAAAAATTTGTTAGCTGTAATTAGCACCGCCAGTGTGTCCGTCACCTTAAGTACTGATAATTTATTCAAAATGCTTTTCCGGGGCCTTGGAAAAACACTTCATTCTAAATGTCGCCACATTTCCGTATTATATAATAAGAAAATATGGATGTCAACCACTTTTTTAATATTTTATCTCCACCAAAGCAAGGCCTTTTGCAGGTGCTGTCGGACCCGCAAGATTGCGGTCTTTTCCTTCAATTATTGCGGGTATCTCAGAAGGCTTTATTTTGCCCTCTCCTACCCTTAACAGGGTTCCCGCTATAATTCTTACCATATTATATAAAAAGCCATTTCCGGTCACTCTGATGGTTATAAGACGGCCCTCGCGGGTCACATCAAGAGAATATATGGTTCTCACCTTATCAACCACCTGACTTCCTGCGGAACAGAAGGATGTAAAATCATGTTCCCCCACAAAATATCCACAGGCCTCCTTCATGGCATCCACATCAAGCTTGCCATAATAAAAATGACTGTACAGCCTATTCAATGGACTTTCAAACTTGTCGTTCCATATGCGGTACTCATAGGTCTTGACGCAGTCTCTGTGCCTTGGATGAAAGTCTGCCTCTACTTCCACAGACTCTTGAACGCGAACATCCTCCGGCAGTCGCTGGTTCAGGGCGTAGGATATTTTTTCCGCAGGCATTTTTGTGTCCGTGTCAAATACCGCTACATTGCCGTATGCGTGCACTCCTGCGTCCGTTCTGCTTGCGCCGATTATTTCTACCTTTTTTCCAAAAAGTGCCTCTAATGCCTCAATAAGCACCTTCTCGACGGTGACGGCATTGGGCTGTATCTGCCAGCCGGAATATCCGGTTCCGTCATATGCAACTCTCAACAATACTCTCATGCCATCCTCCTACAGAATATATCTGTTCCATAATATTTTGGACAAAATAATGAGTGCAAGATATGCCATAACTATCAGATACGCCATAACATCTCTTCCCGTATATTTTAACGGATTCAGCTTGGTCCTGCCTTTGCCGCCTCTGTAGCATCTTGCCTCCATTGCTGTGGCAAGGTCACAGGCACGTCTTATGGCAGATACAAAAAGCGGAATAATCACCGGCACCATGGCTTTGATTCGTCTGAAAACATTGCCTGTTTCCATATCGGCGCCTCTCGCCTGCTGCGCCTTCATTATTTTGCCTGCTTCTTCGGCAAGTATAGGTATGAAACGCAAAGCGATGGAAATCATCATTGCAATCTCATGTACGGGCACCTTGATAAAATTAAGAAATCCAAGAGCTTTTTCCAGTCCGTCCGCAAGTCTGTTTGGCGTAGTGGTGTAAGTCACAATGGATGAACCCATGATAAGGAACACCATTCGTATGCCCATATACACAGCCTGATATATACCTTCCAGAGTTATTTTAAACTTCCAAAAAGACCATATAACCTGACCATCTGTAAGAAACAGATTAAAAACAAGGCTTATCACAATTATCACAAGCACCGGTTTAAGCCCTCTCAAAAGATACTTTACCGGAACCTTTGAAAGCTTCAGTACAACTGCAAGAAAAATAGTGGCGATAATATATATCACCGGATTTTTAGCCAAAAATAATGACACGATAAACACAAGCGTTCCAAACAGCTTAACTCGCGGGTCAAGCTTGTGGAGCGGTGAATCAACCGGATAATATTGTCCTAGGGTCACATCCTTTAACATCTAAAAATCCCTTTCCTGTTAAGTGCGTCAATTATGCTGTTTACCCCATCTTCGATGGTTACAGCCTTGGTATCCACAGGCAGTCCTTTTTCCTCAAGGGTTGTCATTATGCCTGTTATATCAGGAGCAGCAAGACCAATCTCTTCTAATTTCTGCCCCTGGGCAAAAACAGTATGCTTGTCTCCGTCAAATACGATTTGTCCTTCATTCATCACTATTATTCTATCAGCATACTCTGCAATATCCCCCATGTTGTGAGATATAAGAATGATAGTTGTCCCCGTCTTCTCCCTCAGCTCACTAATCATTGTAAGGACCTCTTCTCTGCCTCTTGGGTCAAGTCCTGCAGTTGGCTCATCAAGCACAAGTACCTCAGGCTTCATGGCAAGTACTCCCGCTATTGCAGCCCTTCTCCTCTGACCTCCCGAAAGCTCCAGAGGTGAACGATAAAACAATTCATTCTCCACTCCTGCCAAAGTAAGGGCTTCGAACGCCCTAAGCTCATATGCTTTTTTATCCAGACCCATTTTCATAGGTCCAAAACACACATCCTTAAATACCGTAGTTTCAAACAACTGATGCTCAGGGTACTGGAACACAAGCCCCACCTTCTGACGCAATTCTTTTCTGTCAAAATCTGCGTCAGCAACATCTTTACCATTATAAAACATATTGCCCTGAGTCGGCTTTAGAAGACCGTTAAGTATCTGGGCAAGGGTTGATTTACCTGAGCCTGTATGTCCGATTAATCCGATAAATTCTTTTCCGCCGATAACCAGATTAATATCCTTCAGTGCATGTTTAAGATATGCATTTCCTTCGCTGTATACATAGTTAACATTATCTAATATAATCGACATATTGCCTCCACCAGTTCTTCACTTGTAAGAATATCCTCTCTGATGAGATATCCTTTTTTTCTGAGACCATGTGCCAGAGCTGTTGCAGCAGGAACTTCAAGTCTCATTGCATCCATCTCCTCCACTCTGGAAAAAACTTCTCTAGGAGTTCCCTCCAATGCTATTTTTCCACTATCCATTACAAATATTTTATCAGCTAAAACTGCTTCCTCCATAGCATGTGTTATGAGGATTACAGTAACATTTTCTTTTTCATTAAGCTCTTTAAGCGCTTCTATTACTTCTTTTCTACCCTTTGGGTCAATCATTGCAGTTGGTTCGTCAAGAACTATGCATTGTGGCTGCATGGCAAGTACTCCCGCTATTGCAACCCTCTGCTTCTGTCCTCCGGAAAGTCTTGCAGGAGACTGTTTCTGATATTCTGACATACGAACATCTGCAAGAGCTTTTTTCACCCTTTCACGAATTTCTCTTGAAGGAACGCCAAGGTTCTCCGGTCCGAACGCTACTTCTTCTTCAACAGTTACACCAATCATCTGATTGTCCGGATTCTGAAACACCATTCCTGCAGTCTGACGTATCTTCCATATATTTTCTTCTTCTGACGTATCCATACCATCTACACGGACAACGCCCTCTGTAGGCGTCAGCAATGCGTTAATATGTCTGGCAAGAGTTGATTTGCCTGACCCGTTATGACCCAGAATGGCAATAAACTGTCCTTTTCGGACATTCAAATCCACATGGTCAATGGCTGTTATTACATCTTCAACGTTACCGTCTTCATCTCGTCTTATGTAGTCAAAAACAAGTTCTTCTGCACGAACAATACCCATGCTAACCTCCTTACAGAATAAAGCAAAACAAGACGAATGATGCATTGCAACACTCGTCTTGATTACAGTCGTTATACCTTCCTAAATTATACTAACTCAAGAAGTACTTCCATAGCTGCATCACCTTTACGCTGACCAATCTTTACGATTCTTGTGTAACCACCGTTACGGCCTGCATACTTAGGTGCGATTTCTTCAAACAACTTATTAGCGACATCAACTGTCTTAGTATTTCTCTTCTTACCAGAGTTATCTGTTGGAACTTCAGTAACTGAGTAAAGAACTTTGTTCATCTGTCTTCTTGCATGAAGTCTTGAAGGCATATCCTTCTTGATTGTCTTTTCTACGTTGTCATATACTGTCTGCTTCTTGCCATCAACAACTTCTTTAACTCTCTTACCGTCTTTATCTTTGCGAGCTACTCTTGCAGTAACTGTTACAGTTTCAAAATTGTCTTTTTCTTTAACTGCTAACGCAATTAATCCATCAGCAACTCTGCGGATTTCTTTAGCTTTCGCTTCAGTTGTAACGATTTTACCATTGTAAAGTAAAGCAGTTACCTGGTTTCTGATTAAAGCTTTTCTCTGATCTGCTGTTCTTCCAAGCTTTCTATAACCTGCCATTTGTTGCTTCCTCCTTGTTAATCTTCACTTGGACTAAGCTGTAATCCAAGTTCTTTTAATTTGGCAAGAACTTCTTCAAGTGACTTACGTCCAAGATTTCTTACCTTCATCATATCTTCTGATGTCTTGCTGCATAACTCTTCTACAGTGTTAATGCCGGCTCTCTTTAAACAGTTATATGAACGTACTGAAAGTTCTAACTCGTCAATGTTCATAACGAGAACTTTCTCTTTCTCACTTTCTTCTCTTTCTACAATAACGCTAACGTCCTTTGTAGTCTCTGAAAGGTCGATGAAAAGACTTAAATGCTCACTAAGTACTTTTGCTGCAAGGCTCACTGCATCATCTGGTGAGAGTGTACCGTTAGTATATACTTCTAATGTAAGCTTATCATAATCTGTTACCTGACCTACACGTGTGTTTTCAACTGTCATGTTAACACGTTCAACCGGTGTGTAGATTGAGTCAACCGATAATACACCAATAGGAGTATCTTCACGCTTATTCTTTTCAGAACTTACGTATCCTCTGCCATTAGTAATTGTAAGCTGGATATATAACTTACAGTCATTACCGCCGTTTAATGTAGCGATAACCATATCCGGATTGAGAATTTCGATATCTGAATCTACCTGAATATCAGCTGCTGTAACTACGCCTTCACGTCCATCACATTCAATGTACGCAATCTTAGGCTCATTAGAACTGCTGTTATTCTTAATAGCAAGATTCTTGATATTCATAATGATATCACTAACATCTTCCTTAACTCCCGGAATAGGACTAAACTCATGTAAAACGCCTTCAATTTTCACCTGGCTCACTGCTGAACCTGGAAGTGACGAAAGCATAATTCTTCTAAGAGAGTTTCCAAGTGTTGTACCGTATCCTCTCTCAAGTGGTTCTACTACAAACCTGCCATATCTTTTGTCTTCAGATATTTCTTCAATTTCAATTCTTGGTTTTTCAAATTCGAACACTAAAAGCCCCTCCTTCTATGGGTTGTTTTGTATCGAGGGTGTCATATTCCAATAAATCCGTTAGAATTTATTATTTAGAATATAACTCGACGATAAGCATCTCGTTAACCGGTACATCAATCATATCTCTTGTTGGTACAACCTTAACAGTACCCTTGAGATTATCCTGATCTGCCTCAAGCCATTCCGGTACAAGTCTTCCGCCTGTTACTTCAAGAATATCTTTATATCTCTGAGAAGACTTAGATTTTTCTCTAATTTCAATTGTATCGCCAGCGCTTACAAGGTATGAAGGAATATTTACGCACTGTCCATTAACTAATACGTGCTTATGTCCTACTATCTGTCTTGCTTCTTTTCTTGTTCTTGCATATCCTAATCTGAAGATTACGTTGTCAAGTCTGAGCTCGAGCATTGACATAAGGTTATCACCTGTCATACCGCTCATTCTGTCTGCTTTCTTAAAGTAATTTCTGAATGGTTTTTCAAGAACACCGTAAATGAATTTTGCTTTCTGTTTTTCACGAAGCTGAAGTCCGTATTCACTTACTTTCTTGTTGGCTCTTTCTAATTTTCTGTTTGATTTCTTATCTATTCCTAAATAAATTGGATCAAGTCCAAGTGATCTACATCTCTTAAGAACAGGAACTCTATTAACTGCCATACTTTAACTACACCTCCTATTAGACTCTTCTGCGCTTTGGTGGACGACATCCGTTGTGTGGTACTGGTGTTACGTCCTTGATACTTGTTACTTCAAGACCACATGCCTGAAGTGCACGAATTGCGGCTTCACGACCTGAACCAGGTCCCTTAACCATAACGTCTACTGATTTTAAACCGTGTACTAAAGCTGCCTTAGTTGCAGTTTCTGCTGCCATCTGAGCTGCATAAGGAGTAGATTTCCTTGAACCTCTAAAACCAAGACCACCGGCACTTGCCCAGCTTAAAGCATTACCTTCAGCATCTGTTAATGTAACGATTGTGTTATTGAAAGATGACTGAATATGTGCCTGTCCGCGTTCAACGTTTTTCTTTACACGCTTTTTTGTCACTTTTTTTGCAACTTTTTTAGCCATATCTAAACTAACCTACTTTCTTCCTATTTCTTACTATTTCTTTTTATTAGCTACTGTTCTCTTAGGACCTTTTCTTGTTCTTGCGTTGGTCTTTGTCTTCTGACCACGAACAGGAAGTCCTTTTCTATGACGAATTCCTCTGTAGCATCCTATTTCCTGTAATCTCTTAATGTTTAAAGCGATTTCTCTTCTTAAATCACCTTCTACTAACTGAGTTTCATCGATTACAGCACTAATTCTCTTTACTTCTTCATCTGTTAAATCTCTGACACGTGTGT
>JAZQKW010000080.1:0-1759 GCA_045542375.1 Butyrivibrio sp. | reverse complement strand
AGCGAAGAACGAAAATCCATCATCAAAAGAGTTTCTGATAACTTCAACACCAAATTATATACAGTTAATCCTACACCTTACATACCTAATGCAATCAACATGGGGTCTGTTAATCCCTATAATCAGTTACCGTATGTATTTAAATGTAGCAAAATCAATCTTAATATCTCTTTAAGAAGCATCCATGCTGGAATACCTTTAAGAGCTATCGAAATTATGGGAGCCGGCGGATTTTTGCTTAGCAATTTCCAAAGGGATTTTCTTGAATATTTCGAACCGGATAAGGATTTTGTATATTACGAAGACGAAAACGATTTGATTGATAAATGCAGGTTCTACCTCGATAACGACAGTGAACGACTTGCCATTACCCAAAACGGATACCTGAAGGTTAAAGAATTCTTCTCTTATGATGTTATTCTTAAGAAGATTCTCGAAACAGTTTTCTCATAAAATAGTTAAAGCCGATGCCTCATATTAATGAGACACCGGCTTAATATATTCATAAATCCATTACTGAAGGAGTGAAAGAACTCCCTGTGTTGCCTGATTAGCCTGAGCAAGCATTGACTGACCAGCCTGTGAAAGAATGTTATTCTTGCTGAACTCAACCATTTCTGAAGCCATATCAACATCTCTGATAAGCGATTCAGCTGCCTGTGTATTCTCAGCTGTTGTATCAAGGTTGGCAATTGTATGCTCAAGTCTGTTCTGAATAGCACCAAGGTCTGAACGTAATCCTGAAATAGCCTTGATATCATTCTGGATTAATGTCATTGCTCCTGCATAGTCATCATTAACATCCATTACACCAGAAATTGAATCTGCAGGATTCTCAAGTCCTAATGCTGCTAATGTACCTTCACCTGTATCATCAGGGCTGATTGTACTTGTAGCAACACTACTTAAAGAATCAATATTAATTACGATTGTCTGTCCTTCCTTAGCTCCTACCTGAAGCTTTCTATTAGCAAAGTTACCATCAAGAAGGTTCATATCGTTGAACTGTGTTGATGATTCAATTCTTCTTAATTCTGCACCAAGTGACTTAATTTCCTTGTTGATAGCTGCACGGTCAACAGATGTATTAACGTCGTTGGCACCCTGTGTTGCAAGTTCATTCATACGCTGAAGGATTGAGTGAGCTTCATTAAGTGCGCCTTCTGCTGTCTGAATAAGTGAAATACCATTCTGAGCATTGTTAGATGCCTTGTTAAGACCTCTGATCTGACTTCTCATCTTCTCTGAAATTGAAAGGCCTGCTGCGTCATCCCCTGCACGGTTAATTCTATATCCTGAAGATAACTTCTCTGTTGATTTCGCCTGTGCGTCTCCAACGATTCCAAGCTGTCTGTTAGTATTCATTGCTGTAAGGTTGTGCTGTACTACCATAATAATTCCTCCTTGATTGCCTCTATTCTATACCTTCTATCTATTGGTACCTCATGGGCATTGTTCTTTTCCATTCAATACATATATCGGTAGTACTTTTAATTACTTAACCCCTTTTTTGAAATTTTTTTATTTTTTTCAAAAAAATAGAAAATGGCCGGTAAAATCTTACCGGCCAATAATATTACATGTTCATTATCTGAGTAATGAGAGAACTCCCTGATTTGCCTGATTTGCCTGTGCAAGCATTGACTGTCCTGCCTGTGCAAGAATGTTATTCTTGCTGAAATCAACCATCTCAGCTGCCATATCAGTATCTCTGATAAGTGACTCAGCTGCCTGTGTATTCTCAGCTGTTGTATCAAGG
>JAZQKW010000079.1:0-11067 GCA_045542375.1 Butyrivibrio sp. | reverse complement strand
TAATAGAAGGTGATGTGGTTAGTGAGGATTATAATTATTACTACACGTCAGAGAATTTAGAAAGATTAATTACTGATGCATGTTACAATTACAGTAGTGGAGGAAAGCTTTATGTTGCTGACGAGAATGTAGGGTTGAGAGATAGAGGGAAGATATTTTGTAATGAGTGATTTTGACAATTTAAGCATAACAATTTATCCGAACTAATAAAAAGAAAGCTTCATTTCGGCTAGAAATGAAGCTTTTTTGACGCGTAATTAAAACGTCTGTGTTTTCTTCTGGTTATCAGAATAACCAGTCCTGTAATCAGAACAATACCTATTGCTCCGCCTATAACGTACATTAAATTAATATATGTTACAGGGACGTCGTCTATATATCCCGGCGGGGTGTACGGAACTACTCCGTTAATTCCCGGAATGTCATCTGTTGATGTAGTATTGGCAAAAACAGTAAGAGTGCCAACATTCAGTTGGTTGTAATAAAAACTGATGCAGGCAAATCCCCCCGCTTCGCCAAAGTAAGCCGGGCTGTCAGCATAAGTAACAATGCTTTTAAGAGATGAGGTATCCGCTTTGTTTGGGAGTAGCAGATAGGCATCTTCTGCAAAGGACAGAGATACGGAGTCCTTGGAATTAAGGGATGCTGTCATTTTTAATACATCCACCGAATCAAGGGAAATACCATTGTCGTAATTATCAAGGTATACCTTGTGGTAATTGTCAAAATAATAATCAAAAAGTTTGGCACTGTCGTGGTAGCGACCGTCCTCACTTGAGTTCATAATTACACAGATAAGGCGTATGTCATCTTTTTTTGCAAAGGACACCAGGCAGTTACCTGCTGCATCTGTGTATCCTGTTTTGCCACCACAGGAATGCTCATATTCAAAATTTCCACCTTCAAGCATCTGGTATCTGTGAGTGTAATACCTGGTAAATTTACTTTTGTTAGTAGGACCGATTGTGTACATCTTAGAGTATGAAATTATATTCATAAGAGTTTTGTTATTAAAACATGCACGACCGATTAATGCCATATCGTAAGGGGTTGTGTAGTGAAATTCATCCGTAAGTCCGCTGGGATTGGTAAAATGTGTCCCTGTCGCACCAAAAGATGCGGCTTTCTCATTCATCATTGAAGCGAAGGTTGATATGTTACCGCCTATGTGTTCCGCAATTCCGTATGCGGCGTCATTGGCAGAACGAAGCATAAGGCAGTACAGCGACTGTTCCATTGTCAGTTCTTCTCCGATTGAAATAGAAGCATTGGCATCTCCGTAGCCTACACTTTTTACTGCGGCCTTACTGTAGGTAACTTTATCGGTAAGAGATGAATTTTCCACTGCTATGAGTGCTGTCAAAAGCTTGGTTGTACTTGCCGGGTGGCATTTGGCATCTCCGTTGTTTTGATAAAGAACTTCTCCGCTGTCGGCATCCATAAGGACAACATATTCCGATTCGAGGGTAGGAAACTCAGGCAAAACATTGTCTTTGGAGTAGGTAACAGCTGGTATGGATAAAATAAAATATATAATTAATAATAATACTGATGTTTTTTTCATAATGTAATTCACCTATGAATATTTTTTACAAGTTTATAATATAATGTAGTAATTTTATTTGCAAGGTTAAAGTGTTTTGTATATACTATAAGATAAGTATGACAAGTGAGGTATCGTTATGAGACTGAGAAATGTTAGGGGTGCCAGGGAGGCACTTGTGGAGAGTGATTTTACGGTTAATGAGCCATCGGAGTATCGAGGGAAGTGGCTGGAGTTATTTGAGAACAATAATCCATTGCATGTTGAGATTGGAACCGGTAAGGGCCGTTTTCTTATGACGCTTGCGGAGCAGAACCCGGATATTAATTATATTGGTATTGAGAAATTTTCAAGTGTTCTTATAAGGGCTATTGAGAAGCAGAGAGAGCTTGCTCTTCCGAATCTTTATTTTATAAGAATGGATGCTGAGAATATAGAAGAAGTATTTGGGGAGGGAGAAGTGGACAGAATTTATCTTAATTTTTCTGATCCATGGCCTAAGGACCGTCACGCAAAGAGACGCCTTACTTCTAAGCAGTTTTTTGCAAGATACAACAAGGTGTTAGACAAGATGGGCAGGGTGGAATTTAAGACGGATAACAGGGATTTATTTGATTTTTCTGTTGAGTCAGTTAAGGAAGCAGGATGGAATCTCGATGCAGTTACATATGATCTTCATAATAGTGATATGAATGAAGGTAATATTATGACAGAATATGAAATAAAATTTTCGCAAATGGGCAATCCTATACATAAATTGATTGCCACGCGTTAGGGGGATTAATTATTAAGACGGGTGTGAGAGATATAATATGCAGATTTTGCTATTCACACAGGAAAATCAATCGTGAAATAATAAGGCTTAAATCGGGGTTTGATGAATTGATTAGAATATTTTGTTCAGGCCCTAAGCTTTAATATTATATTTTAAAGTGGAGAAAGGAGCGTACCGAATATGGGAATCGGAAAGAACAAATACGCAGGAACACAGACAGAGAAGAATTTGGAGACAGCTTTTTCAGGAGAATCACAGGCAAGAAATAAGTATACTTATTTTGCGTCAGTCGCTAAGAAAGAGGGATACGAGCAGATTGCTGCTATTTTCCTTAAGACTGCTGACAATGAAAAAGAGCATGCTAAGATGTGGTTTAAGGAGCTTGCAGGACTTTCAGACACCCCTGCTAACCTTGAATCGGCAGCAGAGGGCGAGAACTATGAGTGGACAGATATGTATGATGGTTTTGCCAAGACTGCTGAGGAAGAAGGCTTCCCTGAGCTTGCAGCTAAGTTTAGATTAGTAGCGGCTGTTGAAAAGCATCACGAGGAGCGTTACCGTGCATTACTCAAGAATATTGAGATGGCAGAGGTATTTGCTAAGAGTGAAGTTAAGGTATGGGAATGCAGAAATTGTGGACATATCGTTGTGGGAACTAATGCACCGGAAGTATGTCCAACATGTAATCACCCACAGGCTTATTTTGAAATACACGCAGAAAATTATTAAAAGGAGTTATGATTATGAGATTTTTCAGATGTGAACATTGTGGTAATATTATAGAGATGGTTAACGACACAGGTGTTCCTGTTATGTGCTGCGGTCAGAAAATGACCGAGCTTATTCCGGGAACTGTGGATGCTGCTCTTGAGAAGCATGTTCCTGTATACACTGTAGAAGGTAACAAGGTAATGGTAACTGTTGGAGCTGTTGAGCATCCAATGCTCCCTGAACATTATATTCAGTGGATTGCAATTGAGACTAAGCAGGGTAGCCAGAGAAAGACTCTTTCTCCGGGAGAGAAGCCTGCAGCATGTTTCACACTTTGCGAAGGCGATGAATTAGTAGCAGTATATGAGTATTGTAATCTTCACGGACTTTGGAAAGCATAATTAATCTGATAGGAAGCGTCGGGTCGTCAGTGGCGGCCCGACATATATGTGTCGAACAATGTCGTTATAATTATGTGAAAAAAGTACTTGCATTTTTAAAAACATTGTAATATAATAACACTTGCGTCAAACAGTGATGCACAATTTAATAACTTATGCGTCTTTAGCTCAGTTGGTAGAGCACCTGACTCTTAATCAGGGTGTCCAGGGTTCGAACCCCTGAAGACGCACTAGAAAGTCCCAAGCTAAGCTAAGCGCTGGTTTGAGGCTTTTATTTTTTGTGTGATTACATTATATTGTACTTTTTTACCTAAAATGCTACAATGATACTATATGTTTAATGGTGATAATATGAACGAATACATAGTTAAGAAAGTTAATAGACCACTTTCAGGAACAGTGGTTGTACCCGGCTCTAAGAGTATGACTAACAGAGCGCTTTTGTTAGCAGCTTTATCGGAGAATAAGTCAGTATTAGAAGGTGTTCTTTTTAGTGATGACTCAAGACATTTTTTACAGTGTCTCATAGATTTAGGATACGATATTAAGATAGATGAACCGGCGGCAAGGGTGGAGCTTGTGGGATGCGGTAATAACATTCCGTACAAAACAGGAACGATTAATGTAGGTAGTGCGGGGACTGCCGCAAGATTTCTTACAGCCATGCTTGCTTTGTCCGATGGAGAATATGTTATTGAATGCTCGGAGCAGATGGAGAGAAGACCTATGGAGGAGCTCTTTAGAGTTCTTACGGAGATGGGAGCATCCTTTGAATATCTGAAATCAGCAGGTCATCTTCCGGTAAGAGTCAAGGGCAACGCAGGAATGTGTAAGGATATTACTATGGATATCAGTAAGAGTACACAGTTCCTAAGTGCAATGCTTATGGTTACACCTGTTACGGAAAGTGGAATCAGAATAGATATTACAAGTGATAAGAAGACGGGAGCATATATCAATATTACAATGAGAATGCTTAAGGAGTTTGGGGTTGAGGTTGAATTTGACGGAGATGGGTATTTAGTTAAGGGCGGACAGAGTATTTCGATTGGAAATTACTATATTGAGCCAGATGTGTCCGCTGCCTGCTATTTTTACGGGGCAGCTGCTATTACCGGGGGAAGTGTTACGGTTAAGAATGTATTTTTTTCATCTATGCAGGGTGATATGAAGTTCTTGAAATTATTAGAGGATATGGGCTGTACTCTTACAGAAACTGCCCATGGAATATGCCTTACGGGACCGGAGAATGGATGCCTATCGGGAATTGATGTGGATATGAATGATTTTTCAGATCAGGCACTTACACTTGCTGCCATTGCACCATACGCAACAGGCGACGTGATAATACGGAATGTTGGGCATATAAGGGGTCAGGAATGTAATCGAATGGAAGCTATTATTAACGAGCTTACAAGAGTGGGAATTGAATGTCATACGGCAGGTGATGATATTTATATTAAACCGGGGGAGGTTAAGCCTGCAAGAATTGAGACCTATGATGACCATAGAGTTGCGATGGCAATGTCTTTATTGGGACTTAGGGCAGATGGGATTGTGATTGATAATCCTATGTGCTGTAAGAAAACCTTTGAAAAATATTTTGATATCTTTGACAGATTTACACAAGGAGATTAATCAGATGGGAAAAGAATTAGAATACTGGGATATATATGATGCCAATAAACAGCTTACAGGGCGCACAATGAAGAGAAATGACTGGTGCCTTAAGGATGATGAATACCATCTTACTGTTTTGGGCGTTATTATGAATAAAGAGGGGAGATACCTTATTACGAAAAGGGCTTTGGATAAAGCCTGGGCAGCAGGCTGGTGGGAAGTATCCGGCGGAGGAGCTATGGCGGGAGAGACTTCTGAACAGGCTGTAGCAAGAGAAGTGCTTGAAGAGACAGGACTTGATGTATCAGGCGCAGATGGTGGATATGTATTTTCTTATCACAGAGAGAATCCCGGCAAGGGGGATAATTATTTTGTGGATATATATAAATTCATTCTTGATTTTGATGAGAGTATGGTACACCCTCAGGAAAGTGAAACAGATGGATTTATGTTAGCCACAGCAGAGGAGATTAAGGCATTTGGCGAGCAGGGTGTGTTTTTGCACTATGACAGCATAAAGCAGGTTTTTGAAAATTAATATTTTTCACAGGGAGGTTACACTATGATATATACACTTACGTTTAATCCGTCACTTGATTATGTAATGAATATGAGCGACTTTAGAACCGGCGCACTGAACCGTACGTCGGCGACCTCTCTTCGAGTAGGTGGGAAGGGTATCAATGTGTCTCTTGTGCTTAAGAATCTTGAGGTACAGAGTAAGGTAATGGGTTTTATTGCCGGATTTACAGGTAAAGAAATTGAGAAGCAGCTTAAGGAAAAAGAAATCGAGACAGATTTTATTGAATTGGCAGAAGGTGACTCAAGAATTAATGTTAAGCTTCAGTCCAAGGATGAGACGGAAATCAATGCTCAGGGGCCGGTTATAACTCCGGCTGATATTGAGAAGTTATATGAGAAAATGGAAGTTATTACTGCGGATGATGTACTTATTCTTGCAGGTAGCATTCCAAAGGGACTGTCTGAGGATACATATATTGATATTATGGAATATATGGAGAAAAAAGGTTGCACTGTTATTGTTGATGCATCAGGAGAGCAGTTAAGGGATGTTCTGCCATACCATCCGTTTTTAGTTAAGCCTAATTTGTATGAGCTTTCAGAATTATTTGGAATTGAGATAACGGACCGTAAGGAAGCCATGGAATATGCTATTAAGGTACAGGAGATGGGTGCCCGCAATGTTTTGGTATCAATGGGACCTGAGGGTGCAATTTTTGTTGCGGACGACGGTTATGTATATGACGAGAAACCACCTCAGGGCAAAATAGTTAATACCGTAGGCGCCGGTGATTCAATGGTGGCAGGCTTTATAGCGGAATATCTTGAGAGTAAGTCCTATGAAAAAGCTCTCATTATGGGACTGTGTGCAGGCAGTGCATCTGCTTTTTCCCATGATTTTGCCACAAAGACAGAGATAATGAAGTTACTTGACGAGTATTAAACCTTGAAAAATTAAGAGCCTTATTGTAAAATATTACGAGATTATTTTGCCAGAGGTAAATAGATGATGGAGGCAGAAATTTTGACTAACAAAGAAATGATGGAATTGAAGCCTGAGCTTAACACTCAGTTTGAGGAGTTGGTTAACTATTGCAGAGCTTCAGGTGTGATTGATTCAAGTCTGTATATAGACTATGATGTAAAGAGAGGATTAAGAGACAGCAGCGGAAAGGGCGTACTTACAGGTCTTACGGAAATATCCGATGTAGTAGGCTTTGAAGTTGTGGACGGAGAGAGAGTTCCTTGTGATGGTAAGCTTTACTATCAGGGTCATAATGTTAATGACCTTGTTCATAAGGGAAGCAACAGAAGATTCTTATTTGAGGAAGCTACTTATCTTTTGTTGTTTGGTGCACTTCCAACGGAAGCACAGCTTAAGCAGTTCATAAATATTATCGGTGATTTTAGAGAATTGTCGGGTCACTTTGTTCGTGACGTTATTATGAAGGCACCAAGCGCTAATATTATGAATGCACTTGAGAAAAGTATTGTAACTCTTTATTCATATGATGAGTGTCCGGAGGACATTTCAGTTGCTAATGTATTAAGACAGTCTTTACAGCTTATTGCTAAGATGCCTGCGATTTCTGTTTTTGCATATCAATCCTATATGCACTTTAAGAAGAATGACGTACTTATTATTCGTAATCCGGACCCTGAATGTTCTACAGCAGAGAATATTCTTCGTATGTTAAGACCTGACGGCAAGTACACTGAGCTTGAAGCTAAGGTTCTTGACGTGGCACTTGTTCTTCACGCAGAGCACGGTGGTGGTAATAATTCAACCTTTACCAACCACGTAGTTACATCTTCGGGAACAGATACATATTCTACGGTGGCTGCATCAATTGCATCTCTTAAGGGACCAAAGCATGGTGGTGCTAACAGCAAGGTTAAAGCTATGTTTGATGATATTAAGATGAATGTTAAGGATTGGGAAGATGAAGAGGAGCTTTCAGCATATCTTCAGAAGATTCTTAACAAAGAGGCTTTTGACAACGCCGGACTTATCTATGGTGTTGGTCATGCTGTTTACACGGTTTCTGACCCTCGTGAAGTGCTTCTTAAGGAATATGCCGAGGCGCTTTCAGTGGAGAAGGGACGTACTAAGGAATATGAGCTCCTTGAGAGAATAGAAGGAATATCTAAAAAGCTTGTAGCTGCTTCAAGAAATACACTTAAGCCAATCTGTGCTAATGTGGATTTCTATAGTGGCTTCGTATATGAGATGCTTGGAATTCCTGAGGAGTTATTTACTCCTATTTTTGCCATCGCAAGAATATCAGGATGGAGTGCTCACAGACTTGAAGAGCTGGTTAACAAGGGCAAAATAATCCGTCCTGCATATAAATATGTTGGACACCACAAGGATTATGTGGATATTGAAGACAGATAGGAAAATGTTATACGAGAACGCGACATGTGGATGCCGCGTTCTTTTTATTAGGGGAAGATATTGACTTTATATACTACAGGTAGTAGACTACATTCAACAGCACCGAATCCGGTGTCAACGATTCTAACGTTCTTTAAATATCACACTGCGGGAAATTCATTCCTCAGCCTATGAAAGAACCCAATTGAACTTAATTTCATAAAAAGGAGAAAGAGGATTTTATGGCAAAAAATACAGAGATTACTATTGTTTCAGAAGAAAACATTCATCAAAAAATATATAATGTACGCGGGCAGAAAGTAATGTTGGATTTCGAACTTGCGGAGATATATGGTTATACTACAACTAAATTTAATCAGCAGGTAAAAAATAATATTGATAAATTTGATGATGACTTTATGTTTGAGTTGACTAAGGAAGAGTTTGCCAACTTGATGTCAAAAAATTTGACATCAAGTTGGGGTGGAAGAAGAAAACTGCCGAAGGTATTTACAGAGCAAGGGATTTATATGTTGATGACAGTCCTTAGAGGAGAACTTGCGATTAAGCAGAGCAAGGCGTTGATACGTACTTTTAAGAAAATGAAAGATTATATAATCGATAATAGGGAATTAATAGGGCAGAGAGAGTACATCCAGCTTTCTATGCAGACAGCAGAAAGTGTACGTGATATTGCCAAACTAAAATCAGATATGGGTTCTCTTGAGAAACAGATGAGCGATGTTATGGATCAACTTAGTGACGTTGTTACGAAGTCTGATTTGGCAGATATGATGAATAGTTTTGTTGATGATGAAGATAATGGTTGGCTGATGTACAACACAAAGTATTGTACTGCTGATTTAGCGTATTCAGAGATATATTCGCAAGCAAAGAAAACTATTTATGTAATAGATAATTATATCGGCTTACGTACATTAGTGCTGTTGAAAATGCTCCTGGCGGAGTTGATATAACTCTTTTTAGCGATAATGTTGGTGGAAGACTACATAGTGTTGAATATAAGGACTTTTGTGCTGAATATCCGTCAATAAAAATGACCCTTAAAATGACAGGTGGAATCTATCATGACAGATTTATTGTTCTTGATTATGGTACGGAGGATGAGAGAATCTTTTTATGCGGAGCATCTTCTAAGGATGCAGGTGCAAGGGTGACAAGTATAGTAGAAGATTTTGGGATTGGAAAGTATAAAATATTGATTGATAAATTATTAAAAAATGAGGAGATAAAACTTACATAGTTATAATCTTAAATCGTGTAGTTCCACCGAAGTTAATGTGTATTATTCGAAAATGGGCAAAATAATTGTTCAAACGTTTTATCAAAAGAATTTTAATAACTTGATGTCTTTGATATAATTGTACTTGAAGTTAAAAAAAATTTGTAGAATTAATTTGCTATATATAATAGTTATTGCTATATATATATGTTTAGACATAAAGTGTCCAATAAGATTTTTTGTTGGAATTCCATGTCCTACCTGTGGGGTAACAAGAGCAATGATAGCTCTGTTAAGGTTTGATATTAAATTATATTGTTCATATAACATTATGGCAGTTTTTTTAGTGTTGTCAATTGCTCTTAAATTAAATGAAGAATTTATAAACAATAAGAAATTTGTAAATAATTTTCTCATTATTATTTTAATAATAAATTGTATTTATTATATTTATAGACTATTCATAGGCGGGTTGCTTAGTTAAATAATTTTACAATGCATAACGATATACAGACTTATTTACAAAGCATATGCAAATAAGTCTGTTTTCTTTTACCTCACTACATTCACAAGCTTATTTCCATTTTCAAAATCTCTTGCATTTTGCAGGGTGGTTGTAGCAATTGCGTGCATAGCTTCTTTTGTAAAGAATCCCATATGGGAAGTAATCAGCACATTAGGTAAGGTGCACAACCTTGAGAGCACGTCATCCTGTATAATCTCATTAGAAAAATCCTCGTAAAATACTTCATCCTCTTCCTCGTACACATCAAGAGCAACGCCACCGATTTTTCCACTTTTAAGACCATCTACAAGAGCAACGGATTCAATCAAAGGTCCCCTTGAAGTGTTAGCAATTATTACCCCTGGTTTCATAAGTGAAATCGATATGCGGTTGATAATATGATAGGTATCTTTGGTCAATGGACAATGTAAGGATATAAAATCCGAACGCTCAAAAAGTTCTTCAAGAGGGACATATATAACATCAAGATTTTCATTAGGAAATGGGTCATAAGCAAGGACCTTCATGTGAAAACCATTGAAGATATCAATCATACACTGCCCTATTTTTCCTGTCCCGATAACACCTGCTATTTTACCGTTTAAATCCTGTCCCATAAGACCATTGATACTCATATTAAAATCTCTTGTTCTTGAGTAGGCCCTGTGAATGTGACGATTGACGGATAACATTGCTGCAATGGAAAATTCTGCAACTGCCGAAGGAGAGTAGCTGGGAACTCTCTGTACAGTTATGTTGTGAGCATTAGTAGCAGTTAAATCCACATTGTTATATCCTGCACATCTGAGAAGTATGAGTTTTATTCCAATATCTTCGAGTTCTTTTGCAATATCTTCAGTAACATAATCATTAACAAAAATACATATGGCATCGGCACCTTTTGCAAGGATTACGGTATCCTCTGACAGGCCGGACTCAATAAAATGTATATCACAGGAATAATCCCCACACAGAGGCTCGAACCACAATCTGTCATATGGCTTTGTGCCAAAAAAAGCAATTTTCATAATTTTCCTCCGAAATAAAATATATTTAATAGTATTATGCAATATGATTAATAATATACGGCAGTTCACAAAGTGATTCGTATCAAAATGTGCATTAAAAGCTACTATACGGTTTTTGAGTGCATTTGAGAAAAACGTAAGCTTTGTTATCCGTTTTGTTGAAATAACTTTGGCTTTTATAAAGTTACATGCTATCCTGAAGGGTTTTATGGGCACACAGTCTTCCATATCAAAAATTCTTTTTTGTCATAGAAGCTGTGCAATATGTTTATTAAACGCCAGTCTGCAAAAACTCCTCGCTTGTTCTATAATTTGAACAAGCTTCGTCGGACGTTTGCAGAC
>JAZQKW010000078.1:0-6624 GCA_045542375.1 Butyrivibrio sp. | reverse complement strand
CCACCATGGACGAAAAATGTCAGTAGGGGATATTTTCAGGGGCGGAATTAAGATGCTTAAGACATCCTTGAAGAAAAAGAAGATTAACACCCTTTTTCATATAACAATAATATCACTGATGATGAACATTACCCTGATCGGTTTCTTTTTATCCAATATAAAGATTAACAGTGCAGCCGTCGATATAATTAAGACATGGAAGGTACCACTTATAATAGTAGCAGTATGTATTCTTGCGCTGTTTATATATTGTATGATTCATATTTTTACCATGAATTATGTAGCATACGACGGAGATGACATTACAGACAGCAAAAGGCAGAGCCGCCATCTTATCAGACGCAGGGGACTCAAGACCTTTGGAGTTATGTTGGGCTGGAATGTAATAGTTCTGTTGGCAATATATGTGGTGTATTTTATTATTGCACTTTTGATAATTGCCGGGGTATTTATTCTGGATAAGGTTAATTTCGGTATGGCAATTTATGTGTCAATTTTCAGAGTGGCATTAACAGTCATCAAAATTATGATGCCGATTATATCCCTGCCATTGTCCTATGCAGTTATTACAGGACTTTTCTTCAGATACAGGAGCGACACAGGTAATGAACTGTATATTGGAGATATAACAGAAAGTGTTAATAAGGAACACAAGCATCCTAAAGCGGGTATGATTCTTTCAGGTGTACTATCTGTATTACTCATTGGTATTAATATTTTTTATATGGTTAAGGCATTTGATACTAATCCGTTTTATAATGTGGAATACCTTAATGATGCAACGGTTACGGCTCATAGAGGATGCTCTTACAATGCACCGGAGAACACTATGATGGCTTTTGAAAATGCTGTAAAGGCAACTGCTGACTATATAGAGCTGGATGTTCATGAGACAGCTGATGGCGAGATAGTGGTTATACATGACGACAGCCTGTACAGAACTACAGGTGTCAATAGGAAAATATATAATGCAACGTATGATGAAATTAAGGACCTTGACGCAGGAAGCTGGTTTATGGACGGAGAAGAATACGCGGCATGCAGAATTCCTAAGCTTGAGGATGTAATGGCATATACCAAAGGTAAAATCCGTCTCAATATAGAGATTAAATTATCAAAGCACGAACCTAATCTTGTCAGAGAGGTTGCAAGACTTATCGAAAAATATGACTACGTGGAAGATTGTTATGTTACTTCGATGAATTATGATGCACTCACAGAGATTAAGGAATATAATCCGGATATTAAAACAGGTTATATTTTACAGGTTGCATATGGTAAATTTTATGAGATTGAGGATGTGGATGCTTTCAGCATTAACATGGCTTACATTGATAAAAGCGTTGTAGATGAAATTCACTCAAGAGGTAAGCAGGTGTTTGCATGGACTGTTAATGATGAAGAGACTGCAAGAAAATTAACTGCCATGGGTGTGGATTCTCTGATAACGGATTATCCGGCAATGGCAAGAGAAGTTGTATACGAAAAATATTCCAATACCCTTATCGGAAATGTATTGAGTTCTGTTTTTGAAAAATAATAACGGGTGCTTGACATTGATTTTTACGGGTTTAGGAATTATAATAAAAATAATAAAAAAATGCGAGGTAATACTATGAAGAATAATAAAATTGTAGTGGCTCTCGGAAGAAATGCGTTCGGAGAAACTTTCCCAGAGCAGAAAGCTAATGTGTCTAAGGCTGCAAAAGCAATTGCAGACCTTGTGGAAGCAAAATATCAGGTGGTAATTACACATAGTAACGGACCACAGGTAGGTATGATTCAGACTGCTATGACAGAATTTGCACGTCTTGATTCAAGATATACGGTTGCACCTATGTCACTTTGTAGTGCAATGAGTCAGGGATATATAGGATATGACCTTCAGAATGCAATTCGTACAGAGCTTCTTAATAGAGGTATCTACAAAACAGTTGCAACAGTAATTACACAGGTTAAAGTGGATCCTTTTGATAAGGCTTTCAACAATCCGACTAAGGTTATTGGAAGATATATGTCTAAGGAAGAGGCTGATGCAGAAGAGGCTAAGGGCAATTATGTTGTAGAAGAGGAGAATGGATTCAGAAGAATTATTGCAGCACCTAAGCCACAGGATATTTATGAAATTGACGCTGTAAGAACTCTTATGGAGGCAGGACAGGTTGTTATTGCTGCAGGCGGTGGCGGTATTCCTGTGCTTGAGCAGAGAACAGTGCTTAAGGGTGCCAGTGCAATTATTGAGAAGGATTATGTGGCTGCAAGGCTTGCAGAACTCCTTGATGCAGGTACACTTTTATTCCTTACAACAGGTGACAAGCTTGTGGTTAACAAGGGAGAAGATGGAGAGAAGGCATTTGATCAGGTTTCTGCAGAAGACCTTAAGCAGTATATTAACAAGGATAATCTTGGTGCAATTACAACATTACCTAAGGTTGACGCTGCAGTTGGATTTGTACTTGCAGGTAAGGAAAGAAAAGCTGTGATTGCTAATCTTGAAAAAGCAAAAGAGGCTCTTGCAGGTAAGACAGGAACAACAATTATATAATAAAGAGGCATGATTATGAGTAAAGTAACTATTATTTCAGGTTTTTTAGGAGCAGGAAAGACAACTTTTATTAAAAAATTACTGGAAGAGATATATAAAGGGCAGAAAGTAGTCCTTATAGAGAATGAATTTGGAGAAATAGGAATAGATGGAGGCTTTCTTAAGGATGCCGGAGTACAGATTAATGAAATGAATTCCGGATGCATCTGCTGTTCACTTGTTGGAGATTTTGGAGAAGCACTTAAGAAGGTATCAGCTGAGTATTCGCCGGATGTAATTATTATAGAACCATCAGGTGTTGGTAAATTGTCAGACGTTATTACTGCAGTTGAAAATGTTAAAGAAGAGGCAGGACTTGAACTTGATAATTTCATTACAGTAGCAGATTCTTCAAAGTGTAAGATGTACATGAAGAATTTTGGAGAGTTCTACAATAATCAGATTGAAAATGCATCTGTTGTGGTTCTTAGCAGAACCCAGAATGTATCTGACGATAAGGTAGAGACTGCAGTAGAGCTTATCAGAGAACAGAATAAGAAGGCTGCAATTATTACAACTCCTTGGGATGAGCTTACAGGTGAACAGATTATGTCTGCGCTTAAGAAGACATCACTCGTGGATGAGATGATGGAAGATATGAAGCATGAACATCATCACCATAACCATCATCATGAAGAGGGTGAATGTTGCTGCCATCATCACGAGCATGAACATGAACATCACCATGAAGATGGTGAGTGCTGCTGCCATCATCATGAGCATGAGCATGAACATCACCATCACCATGAAGAGGGAGAATGTTGCTGCCATCACCACGAGCATGGACATGACCATGAGCATCATCATCACCATCATGCAGATGATGTATTCAACAGTTGGGGTGTTGAGACACCGCATAAGTATGAAGCATCAGAAATTGAAGCAATACTTAAACGCCTTGTGGAATCAGATGAATTTGGCGTAATATTAAGAGCTAAGGGAATGGTTCCTGCAAAAGATGGTTCGTGGATTTATTTCGACGCTGTACCGGGAGAATATGAGCTTAGAGAGGGAACTCCTGAATATACAGGTAAGCTCTGCGTTATCGGTACCAATGTTGATGAACACAAAATGGAAGAATTATTTGGATTAAGATAGGATGTATATATGGAATTACCGGTTTTTATAATTAATGGATTTTTGGAAAGCGGAAAGACTGCTTTTATAAAAGACACTCTTGCCAGCGAGGATTTTAATGACGGTACTAAGACTTTAGTTATTGCCTGTGAAGATGGTGAAGAAGAATATGATTCATCAGAAATGAATAGACTTAACACAGAGGTTGTAATGGTTGAGGATATGGAAGAACTTACCAAGGATTTCTATATCAGTAATTGCAACAGAACCAAGGCTGAACGAGTTATTGTTGAATTTAACGGTATGTGGAAAATGGGAGACTTTATTGACTCCCTTCCATCATTTCTTCAGGTTGTACAGGTGATAACACTTGTTAATGCTGAGACATATGATATGTATCTTGCCAACATGAAGCAGGTTATGATGGAGCAGTACCGTATGTCTGAAATGGTAATCATCAACAGATGTACTAAGGATTCTGACAGAGCCGGATACAGAAGAAGCGTTAAGGCTGTTAACGGAAGAGCACAGGTGTATTTTGAATCCTCTGATGGAAGTTCTAATGAAATCCAGGAAATATTGCCATTTAATACAGATGCAGATGTAATAGAGATTGCAGATGAGGATTACGGTATCTGGTATATGGATGCAATGGATAATCCTGCTAAATACAATGGTAAAACAATTAAAGCCAAAGTTGTAGTATACAAACCGAAGGAATATGCAGGTAAGAATACATTTGCTCCGGGAAGATTTGCAATGACATGCTGTGCAGATGATATTGGATTCATCGGCTTTAAATGCAAATATGACAGCAACGTGGAAGCAGTCCTTAATAATTATAAGGACAGAGATTTTATATATCTTACAGCCGAAGCTAAGGTAGAATACTGCAGGGAATATCAGGGTAAAGGAATTGTCCTTTACGCGACTTCTATTGAAAAGGCTGAGAAACCGGAAGATGATTTAGTGTATTTTAATTAATTATTAACGGAGATATTGATATATGGTTGGTAGAAAGATTTTGACAGTTCTGCTCTCGGTTGTAATGATCTTTGGAGTAACAGGCTGTTCCGGAAAAGCCGTTAAGAAGGAAGACAAGGTTGATAATAATGTTGACTTTGATGAATTCTGTGATGAGTTGTTTAAGGATTTGGTTGGCTCAGATGCTATGGGATGCCATTTTGCTGTATCAGACCCGGCAAAATATGGAATAGTTCTTGAGAGAGAAGATAAAATTTACGGAACCTTATCTGAAGAAGATATTGAAGTAGCAGAGAAAAAACTTGACGAATATATTGACAGATTAAAAGAATTCCGTAAGACTGGACTAAGCAAAGAACAACAGTTAACCTGTGACACACTGTTGTGGTATTTTGAAGCAGAGGATGCATATGATGACACATTATATCTTCAGAGTGTTATAGGAACTTCATCAGGAATACTTGCCAATATATCATCTAATTTTGTAGAGTATATTTTCTATGACGAGGAAGATATAGAGGATTATTTTTGCATTCTTGAAAGTCTTGATGACTTCTATGATGAATTTGGAGCATATCTGTACAATCAGGCGGAATATGGATATTTTCCATGTGACAAAATAGTGGAAGATAATATAGAGATATGTGACACTTATTTTGATGCTGAGGTTAATCCTGTTGAGGAGTCCTTTGAGACTAAATTAGAAGCACTTAATCTTTCTGAAGAAGAAAAGGAAGATTATATTAAACAGAATGAGGATTATGTAGAGAAGTATCTGGACACATTTTTTGAAAAGTCTAAAGAACTTCTTAAGGATTTAAAAGAATCCGGTAAGAACGTGGGTGGTCTTGCAGGATATGGGGATAAAGGGCTTAGATTGTATGAAGCAATAGTCAGAACCAAAACCAGCTCTGACATGTCGGTTAAGGAATTGATAAAATATATTGATGACAGGATTGACGGAATAGAAGCGGATATGTATGGAGTAATACTGAAAGATATCAGTGTTGTTGATATTATGTATGAGTACCAGCCGGAATACGACAGACCGGAAGATATTTTGAATGATATAATAGACTTCATGCCGGAAGATTTTAAGGCACCGCTTACTAATGAATTTACCATTAAATATATGAGTCCTGCCTGTGAGATTGAAGGTGTACTTGCTTATTATGTAACAGCAAGAATAGATGATATAAGTGTTAATAATATCAAAATTAACAGTTCAGAAGTTGCAGAAGATACTTATACGTTGTATACAACCCTTGCACATGAAGGATATCCGGGACATTTGTATCAGTTTACAAGCTTTTACGGAAATGAAGATATTTCCAATGTGAGAAAAGCACTTGATTTTATAGGAGCGACTGAGGGATGGGCACAATATGCGGCAGGTCAGGCTATAGATTATCTTTATAAAATAGATGATTTACCTAAGAATTTTGCTGAGCTTATGAGACTTGACAGCGAGTTTGGGTATCTTCTTATGGCAAGAACGGATATTGGTGTTAATTATGAGGGCTGGGACAAAGAACAGCTTGGAAAGTATCTTGATGAAAGAGGATTTGATTCGGATGATTTGATTGATGATTTGTATTATTCATCAGTTGCAGATCCCGGTTCAATCCTTCCGTATGCAGTTGGTACGGCGCTTATGACAGATATGAAGGATAAGGTAGTGGAAGGACTTGGAGAAGACAGTATAAAAGATTTTAATGCTTTTATAATCGATTGTGGTATTCTTCCATTTCCAATATACGAAGAATTATTAGAGGACTGGATTAGCCAGAATAAATAGTTTTTCTATATCAAGTCTTCCATATCCTTGAGTAAAACGGTCAAGACCAATGTCTTTGGCACTGAGATGAAGAAGATTTTTAAAATTAGAATTGGAAATTTCGTTGTTGAACGAAAATAATAGAGCGGCGGCTCCTGATAAGTCGGAGGCCAAGCGGTCTTAGGAAGACAATCAACTGCCT
>JAZQKW010000077.1:0-3158 GCA_045542375.1 Butyrivibrio sp. | reverse complement strand
ATATCAAAAAATCTATTTTGTCATAGAAACAGGGTAATATGCTTATAAAACGACGGACTGCAAAAACTCCTCGCTTGTTTTATTGTTGGAACAAGCTTCGTCGGACATTTGCAGACCGTCGGCATATATTGCCCTGTTTCTAAGTCAAAATTAACGATTTTTTTCAAAGCTTCCTGCGTGTCCATAAACAACCCGGAATGGTATATAACATTTTTATAAAAAGCAAATAATAAGCATTTCAATAAAACGTAGTTAGAAAGCTAGATTTTTCTCAACCTCAATTAATAATCGTTTATCAGCCTTTAATGTAGAGAATGAAACAACACACTACTTTGTAAATGAAAAGTAATAAAATTTTTTCTTGACTTTATAGGTAACTTTTAATAAAATGAACAGTGATGTTCTGTAAAATAGGACAAATAACCAATTAAGGAGGTGTATTTACAATGAAGATGACATTTCAGCCTAAGAAGAGATCAAGATCTAAGGTTCATGGTTTCAGAGCAAGAATGAGCACAGCCGGCGGAAGAAAAGTTCTTTCTGCAAGAAGAGCAAAAGGAAGAAAAGTATTATCAGCATAGGCCGCAGATGTGTGGCCTTTTACTTTCTCACATTATAATAAGGAAAGAGAGAGTGTTATTACATGAACGGATATGAATCTTTGAAAAGTAATATGAATTTTCAAAATGTATATAAGAATGGACGTTCTTATGCCAATAAGTATCTGGTTATGTATGTTTTGGAGAATCGAACGGATAACCTCAGAGTAGGTATATCTGTGAGTAAGAAGGTCGGGAATAGTATTGTCCGACACCGGTTAACACGTTTAATACGTGAAAGCGTCCGGTTGAACAGCGATAAAGTTCTTAAAGGATATGACATTGTCATAATAGCAAGGGTAAGTCTTAAGGGTAAGAAATATACTGAGACAGAAAGTGCATTTCTTCACCTGACAAGATTACATGGTATTAATATATGAAGAAATTTCTTATTAAAATGATAAAATTTTATAAAAAGAACCTTTCACCGCTTAAAAAACACGCAACATGTATCTATACGCCTACATGTTCACAGTATGCAATAGAAGCTATTGAAAAGTACGGAGCATTTAAGGGCGGACTTTTGACAATATGGCGGATATTAAGATGTAATCCTTTTTCAAAAGGAGGATATGATCCGGTTCCATAAATAAAGGAAAAATAAGGAGTTAATATGATTTTATTAACAACAGAAACGGGATTTCTTAAACCGATAGCTTGGCTTTTGGGACAGATTTTTAATGGTTTATTTAATCTCATTAATGCTTTTGTAGGATTATTTACAAGCGAACCATGGAAAGTTCCTATTATCGGCATAAGTGTTATTTTATTCACAATTGTTGTAAGATTAATTCTTCTTCCGATGACAATCAAACAACAGAAATTCTCTAAATTATCAAGTGTAATGAGTCCTGAACTTCAGCAGATTCAGAATAAATACAGAGATAAGAGAGATCAGGTTTCTATGATGAATATGCAGGCAGAGACCAAGGAAGTATACGCAAAGTACGGTACTTCTCCATCAGGTGGATGTCTTACAATGCTTATTCAGTTACCAATTATGTTCGCTCTTTACAGAGTTATCTACAAAATTCCGGGATATATTACTAAAATCGGTGATATCTGTAGAGATGTTGTGGATAAAATTACCGGTAGTATTAATTGGCATGGAAATATTAATGGTATTTTAGATGTTGATAAGGCAATTTCAACAGACAAATTTGTTGATAAGATTTATAATTTATCAGCAGATCAGTGGACAGCATTACAGGAGAGATTTCCAAGTCTTGAATTAGCGGATGCTGCTGATAAGATTCAGGGATATAATAACTTTTTTGGTATTTCCCTTATTGATAATCCGGGATGGAAGCTTAGCTGGGCACTTTTAATTCCTATCCTTGCAGGTCTTACACAGTGGTTGAGTGCCAAGTTAATGGAGAATAAGAACAAGCCTACTATTGGTGGTAATAATCAGGAGCAGCCTGGTGCTAACTCAATGAAGGTAATGAACACAATTATGCCAATTCTTTCAGCAGTATTTTGTGTTTCTTTCCCTGCATGTATGGGCTTATACTGGATTGCATCAAGTGTGGTTCAGATTGTTATCCAGTTATTCATTAACAAGAGTATGGATGGATTAGAAGTAGAAGATATTGTTAAGATGAACATTGAAAAGACTAATGCGAAGAGAGCTAAGAAAGGTCTTCCACCATTAAAAATTTCTAATGTAACATCTAATTATGTTGAACAGGTTAAGAAAATGGAAGCTCGTGAAGCAAGAAAAGATGAGCGCGAAGCTGAAATTAAGAAGTCAACAAGTTATTATAATACCTCAGGAAAACCTGCCAGTCTTAGAGATAAAGCTAACATGGTAAAGATGTTTAACGAGAAAAATAACAATAATAATAAATAGAAGAGGAATTGTTATGGAAAGAATTGAGGTTACAGGAAAGACATTAGAGGAAGCATTAACTAATGCTTCAGTATTATTAAAAACTGTAAGTGAAGAATTAGAATATGAAGTAGTTGACAAAGGTTCTAACGGATTATTCGGTATTTTTAACAGTAAACCGGTTAAGATTCTGGTTAATAAAAAGGCTTCAATTACTGACAAGGTTGAGAAATTCTTAAGTGATATTTTTGCAACTATGAAAATTGAGGTTAAGACAGAGATATCTGTTGATGAAGAGAAAAACACAATGGATATCAACCTTGTAGGTGATGATATGGGCGCTCTTATTGGTAAGAGAGGACAGACTCTTGATTCACTTCAGTATCTTGCAAGCCTTGTGGTAAATAAGGAAAGTGACAAGTATTTCAGAGTAAAACTTGATACTGAGAATTACAGAGAAAGAAGAAAAGCAACTCTTGAATCTCTTGCAAAGAATATTGCATATAAGGTTAAGAGAACAAGAAGAGCAGTTTCTCTGGAACCTATGAATCCATATGAGAGAAGAATCATTCATTCAGCACTTCAGAATGATAAATATGTAATTACCAAGAGTGAAGGTGAAGAACCTTTCAGACATGTAGTTGTATTATTAAAGAAATAATAACTATAGAGGGATGTGATTATTCACATCCCTTTTTCACATTAAAAGAAGGAGTTAAAAGTATGAA
>JAZQKW010000076.1:0-9947 GCA_045542375.1 Butyrivibrio sp. | reverse complement strand
AGAAATGCAAGAGTTAATATTACATATGCTACAACCGGTAACAGTATTTTTTCTGAGAAGCAGGATGCCAAGATTACGGCAGTACTTGATTTAAGAAAGGAACTTGATGATGAACATAAGGAAGCTATTGGTATGCTTCTTGCAACTAATGTAGGAAGTGATAATACTAATAGTGTATTTGTTGTAGATACCAACGGAAATATTATTTACTCAGGTAATACAAGTAATGCGTCTTTTTCTTCAACATCCACACAGAAGGTGCAGGCACAGTATGAGAATGCCATTATTTCAGAGGCGCAGAAGCTTCTCTATGCAACTGGATGGTACAATGATGTTCAGATTATGATTAATTTGGACGTTAATTTTGATGATGTTCAGATTGTTGACCATAAATTCTCAGCACCGGAAGGAACTGAAGAGGGTCTTCCTAAACATTCATATGTAATTAATTCGGAAGGTAATTTCGCAGATGCAGGCGGAGTTCCGGGAACAGAATCTAATGATGATGACACTGATTATCTCATTCAGAATAGCAATGGTGGAACTAATTCATATACTCTCAGCGAGTACGACTGGGTACAGAATGAAGTGGTTACAACCACATCCAAGAAACCGGGAACCATTAATTTCAAGAATTCAAGCATGTCAATTGTGTGCGTTAACAATACGGTTCTTACGGAAGAGGATGCAGAAGCACAGGGACTTCTTGATTCTATGACATGGGAAGAGTTTAAAGCACAGAATTCAAAGCCTGTAGTCACAGAGATTCAGGATAAAATTCAGGAAGCTATTGCAACCGGTTCAGGACTTGATGAGGATAGTATTACAATTCTTTCATATGACAGATATACATTTTTTGATAAAGAAGTAACTAAGTCGGGCAATTCATGGTTTGTAGTACAGATTATTCTTGCAGTACTTATTGCAGGTGTTCTTGTATTCATCTTAATCAGAAGTACAAGACCTGTAGCTGTTGAAGAGACTGAACCTGAACTTAGTGTTGAAGATATGCTCGCAACTACCAAGCAGCAGCAGAAGGATGAAGTTGAGAGTATTGATCTTCAGGAGAAATCAGAGACAAGAAAAGCTATTGAGAAATTCGTTGATGAGAATCCGGAAGCAGTTGCATTATTACTTCGTAACTGGCTGAATGAAGAATGGGATTAGGAGGGCATGCATATGGCCGGAAAATCTAAACTTGGAATGGACGGATTGCAGAAGAGTGCAATATTACTTATTACTCTTGGTCCTGAAAAGTCCGCTCAGATATTTAAACATTTAAAAGAAGATGAGATAGAACAGCTTACATTGGAAATTGCCAATACAAGCAGTGTATCCCCACAGATGAAGGAAGATGTACTTGCAGAATTCTATGAAGTATGTCTTGCACAGCAGTATATTGCAGAAGGTGGTATTTCATACGCTAAGGAGCTTCTTGAAAAGGCTCTTGGTGTCGAGAAAGCAAAAGAAGTTATTAGTAAACTTACTGCTAATCTTCAGGTTAGACCGTTTGAATTTATCAGAAAGACAGATCCTTCGCAGCTGCTTAACTTTATACAGGATGAGCATCCGCAGACGATTGCACTTATTCTTTCATACCTTTCATCAGGTCAGTCAGCTCAGGTTATTTCGTCTCTGCCACCTGACAAGCAGGCAGATGTTGCAAGACGTATAGCAACTATGGACAGAACATCTCCAGATGTTATCAAGGAAGTTGAGGGAGTATTGGAACGTAAGCTTGCTTCAATTGTTAATCAGGATTACACAATTATCGGTGGTGTTGATGCTATCGTTCAAATACTTAACACGGTTGACAGAGGTACAGAACGTCATATCCTTGAGACTCTTGAAATTGAAGATCCTGAACTTGCAGATGAAATCAGACGTAAGATGTTCGTATTTGAAGACATTCTTTCGCTTGATGACAGAACAATTCAGCGAGTACTCAGAGATGTTGATAACAGTGACCTTGCTACAGCTCTTAAGAATGCTAATGAAGAAGTTCAGAATGTTATATTTAATAACCTTTCAAAGCGTCTTGCTGCTATGATTAAGGAAGATATGGAATTCATGGGTCCTGTCAGACTTAAGGATGTTGAAGAAGCACAGCAGAAGATTGTTAATATTGTCAGAAAGCTTGAGGATTCAGGTGAGATTGTTATTTCCCGTGGTGGAGGTGACGAGATAGTTGTCTAATCTTCTTAAATTTAACAGAGTAATTATTAAAGATAATAATAAAGTTGTCATTGACTCCAATTCTACAATGCAGAATATACTTGAAAAGCAGGCAGAAATGGAAAGAACTAGTGCTATTCCTGATAGAGAACCGGATGAAGATGGTTTCATATGTGGTCTTGAGGCTGCAACCGTTGAGGAAGTGACAATAGATAATATTGAACAGGAGCCTGTAATTACGCCGGAAGAATTGCTTAGGGAGGCCAACGAAACTCTTGACGCTGCAAGAAATGAAGCGGAAGCCATAAGAGAGGCTGCAAGAGAAGAAGGATATAATCAGGGCATGGAAGATGCCGATGCTTACATAAGAGATGCAATTAGCGAGAAACAAGCTGTCTTGGAACAGGAATATGCTGCAAAACAGCAGGCTCTTGAAGCAGAATATCATGAGATGAGAGAGCAACTGGAACCTGAGATTGTGGAGGTTCTTTTAGACATATTCTCTCAGGTAACTTACGCAATTGCAGAAGATAAGAGAGATATTGTTTTTAAGCTTATTAAGAATGTACTTGATAATTCAGAAGTAAGCAGAAATATATTGATTAGAGTATCGACAGAAGACTACGATTTTGTCAACAATAATAAGGACAAAATAATGTCTGCAGTAACACCGGATACAGTTGTTGAAATATCCAAGGATACGAAACTTTCTAAGAATCAATGTATTATTGAGACTGATGCAGGTGTTTTTGACTGTAGTCTTGATATTCAATTAGAGAATCTTATCAGCGATATTCGTCTGATGAGTCATGTGAGAAGATAATAATGGATAGATCAAAATATTACAATCTCCTTAATAAAACGTACTATAGAAAAATGGGAAAAGTATCCAAGATTGTCGGGCTTACCGTTGAATCAATAGGACCGGACGCAAAATTAAATGACGTATGTCATATTATTTTAAAGGACAGGCCGGGATACATTAATGCAGAAGTAGTAGGTTTTAAGGATAAAAGAATTATATTAATGCCATTTGAAAATATGGATGGCATAGGACCGGGATGCATAGTTGAGAATACTAATGAAACGCTTAGTGTTAAGGTATGTGATGATCTTCTTGGTAAGACAGTTGACGGGCTGGGAGTACCGATTGATGGTACTGAGCTTGTGGGATACGAGAAATATCCGGTTGACCAGACACCTCCGGATCCAATGGACAGAATTATAATCAACGAGGTTCTTCCACTTGGCGTTAAGGCTGTAGATGGCCTTCTAACCATAGGTAAAGGACAGAGAATAGGTATTTTTGCCGGTTCTGGTGTTGGTAAGAGTACCCTTATGGGTATGTTTGCCAGAAATACCAAAGCTGATATTAACGTAATCGCTCTAATTGGAGAGCGAGGACGAGAGGTTAGAGAATTTATTGAGAGGGACTTGGGTGAGGAAGGTATGCGCCGAAGTGTAGTAGTTGTTGCCACATCGGACAAACCTGCACTTATCAGAAACAAAGCTGCCAAGACAGCTACGGCAATAGCGGAATATTTTAGAGATAAAGGCAAAGATGTACTACTGATGATGGATTCGCTTACACGTTTTTCCATGGCACAGAGAGAAATTGGACTGGCATCAGGGGAACCGCCTGTAACAAGAGGATATCCGCCAAGCATGTACAGTGAGATGCCGAAGCTTCTTGAAAGAGCCGGTAATTCAGATAAAGGTTCTATAACAGGTCTTTATACGGTTCTTGTAGATGGTGATGATTTTAATGAGCCTATAACGGATACTGCAAGAAGTATTCTTGATGGTCACATTATGCTTTCAAGAAAGCTTGCACACAAGAATCATTATCCGGCTATCGACATACTTCAGAGTATTTCAAGATGTATGAGCCAGATTGTTGATAAACCTCACAAGACCTTGGCAGGTAAACTGAAAAATGTCCTTGCAACCTATACGGAAGCAGAGGATCTTATTAATATTGGAGCATATAAAAGCGGTTCCAATAAATCAATTGATTATGCTATCAGTAAAATAGATGATGTTAATAAATACCTTCTTCAGGAGACTGATGAGAAAGAAACTTTTGAAGAAGAAATCAGGATGTTGGAAGAATTGTTTGTTGAATAGGTGAGATAATGGCAAAATTTATTTACAGACTTCAGAATATTCTTGATATTAAGAACAAAATGGAAAATCAGGCAAAGTCTGCATATTCTGCCGCAAGACAGAAGCTTAATGAGGAACAGAAGAAGCTTGAAGATATGCTTGCACACAAGAGGGAGCTTGAGAATGCATATAGAGAGCTTGCTACCGGGATATTAAATCCCCAGGAGATGCTTGATACCAGAAAAGCAATTGATTATCAGAGGGAAAGAATAAAAGGTCAGCTTGTAGAAATCAGAGTTGCCGAGAAGAACTTTGAAATGGCAAGAATCAGACTGAATGAGGCAGTGAAAGACAGGAAAACTCATGAAAAACTTAGGGAAAAAGCTTTTGAAGAATTTCTTGTGGAATTGTCCCAGGAGGAGAACAAAGAGATAGACCAGTTGGTAAGTTACAGGTTTTCGGCTGACAAAGAATGACCAATGGAGGATTTAGTAAATGGCAAAGATTAGAGATGAAGGCTTTTCTGAATTAAACGGAGAAGCTGATTCAGACTTTGGTGGAAAAAAGAAAAGTGGACTTTCAACTGCCCTGATTGTAACCTTTATAGTTGTAATCTGGATTGCTATTTTTGCACTCTTAATCAAACTTGATGTAGGTGGATTCGGAAGTTCTGTTTTATATCCTGTTTTGAAGGATGTGCCTGTACTTAATAAGATTTTGCCAGAGGTATCCAACGAAGAATTGAGTTCCAACAGCGGAGATACATACTCAACACTTCAGGATGCCATAGACAAAATTAATGAATTAGAAAGTCAGATTAAAATATACAAAGAAAACAGTGATGCCAATGCAGAGATAATTTCTAACCTTACTGCAGAGGTGGCGCGACTAAAGACGTATGAAAATAATCAGATGAATTATGAAATTTTAAGAAAAAAATTTGATAATGAGGTTGTTTATACGGACAATGCACCCGATATAAATGAATATAGGGATTGGTATGAAGAGATGAATGAAGAGAATGCAGCTGAGATATACCGCCAGGTAATTGAACAGATGCAGATGGATCAGGTAATAGTTGATCTCGCGAATTATTATTCATCTATGAAACCAGCGTCCGCGGCAAGTATTTTTGAGGAGATGACCGGTGATCTTGAAAAGGTTGCCAAGATTCTTACATGTATGAAGAAAGATGTTGCAGGTGAAATACTTGCAGCGATGAATCCAACGCTTGCGGCTAAGCTTACACTCCTTATATATCCTGTAGGTGAATAATCGGATTACCCGATATTCAATAAATACAATTGAAGAAAGGAGGCATGGACGGATGACAACAGGAAATGTATCCTCTGCACAGATGATTGCGGTAAGCATGATTAAGCAGGGTAATACAATTTTCCAGGATGGTGCTCAGGTAGACACTTTTCAGAGTTTCATAAGTAACATTGCATCGACCGGTGATAACACAGTTAAGGCTGTATCAGATACAAAGGTTACGAGCAATAAGACAAGAGATGAACTGACTACTTCTTATACAGAAAGTAAGGATGCTACAGTCAGCAAAGAAGATGTTGAAGGACTCGCAAGTGATATCAAGGATGCAGTAAAAGATGCACTTGAGATTACAGATGAAGAACTTGAACAGGCGATGGCTGAACTTGGGATTACAGTGGCAGACCTTCTTGTTCCACAGAATATAGTTAATCTTGTGGCAGAAGTGAAAGACATATCAGCTCTTGATATTGTTACAGATGAAACACTTGGAAAACTCATTTCTGATTTAACTTCTGAAATTGGTCAGATGGTTAATACATTTATGACTGATAACAATATTGATTTTGAACAGATAGTTGATAATCTGAAGGAAATTGATGTTAAAGAGTCTGCGGAAACAGATGAAGCAGTAGTTGATGAGACTGAAAGCAATGTGCATAAAGTGATGTCTACAGAGTCAGAAAATGGTGAAGTCATTGAAGTTACGGTAGAAGATAACAGAGTAACCTCTGAGAAAACTGTAACAAAGGGTGAAGTAAGTACGGAAGGTACTGACAATAAAGCACCGGTTAATGATGAGACTGCAAACGGTGGTACTAAGGAAGATTCGGGAAAAGACAATCTTTCATTTGCTGATAAAGTAATTCAGAATATTACTGAGGCAGTAAGCAGAACTACGGAGAATTTTTCACAGGTTGCTGAAGTGTATAAGGTTGATGGCGCAGATATTATCAGACAGATGATGGATGCGGTAAAGGTTAATCTTAGCAACGATATGCAGTCGATAGAAATTCAACTTACACCTGAACATCTTGGAAAAATTAATTTGTCAGTGGTAGCTAATAACGGCGTGATGACAGCGTCAATTACAACACAGAATGAAACAGTTAAGGCGGTAATTGAAAGCCAGTTGGTACAGCTTAAAGAACAGCTTAACAATCAGGGCATCAAGGTTCAGGATGTGGAAGTAACAGTAGCGTCACATGGATTTGATGCCAATATGAATGAAAATGGCAGCAATAGTAATGACAGCAGACCACATGCAGGTAGAAGATTCAGAGGAATTAATGAAATTCCTTCAGATGAACCGGTAGCTGCCGATGAAATGAATCTTACAGACAACAATATTAATCTTATGGCGTAAAGGAGAATTATTATGGCACTTGCGGCACAGATGGTTGATGGCAAGATAGTAGCTAATTACACCACAGAAACAACAGAAAGAAAAACAGGAAATGATTCGCTTGATAAAGATGCTTTTCTTCAGATTCTTGTAGCTGAAATGCAGTACCAGGACCCACTTCAGCCATCATCTAATACTGAATGGGTAACACAGATGTCTTCATTTACACAGATTGAGGAACTTCAGTCAGTAGGTGACAGCATTAAAGAACAGGGCGCTACAGATCTTGTAGGAAAGAGAGTAATTCTTGCTCAGTCAGACGAACATACAGGAGACACCAGTTATGTAACAGGTGTTGTACAGTGTATAGAGAAACTCAGTGATGGAGTATATCTTTCAATTGATGACAATCTCTATAATGTAGATAAACTTTATTCAGTAGTAGATGACGAGTATTATGAACAGCTTATGAAGGATGCTGAAAAGAGTGAAAAATAAGTTGAATAGGAAGGCTGATGGATATGGATATCAAAAATCACGGATTCACTTCCATTGAGCAGGTTACCGGACAATACCTTAACAGAGTTCCAAGGAGCAATGTTACGGCAGGAGAGACATCTTTCAGAGATGTTTTGATTCAAAAGGTTAACGAGAACACCAGAAGTTCAGAACTTAAATTTTCAAAGCATGCCAGTCAGAGACTTATGGACAGAAATATTAATCTGTCGGAGGAACAGCTTAACCGATTGGAAAAAGGAGCTATGCTCAGCAGTCAGAAGGGAATCAAAGAATCACTTGTCCTTATGGACGAACTAGCTTTCATAATTAATACAGGTAACAACACAGTTGTAACTGCAATGCAGAAGGATAATGAAGGCGAAAATATTTACACCAATATAGATGGAGCAGTATTAGTATAAAAGTTGGACCTTATGGAAACTTAGGTTGTCCCCGAATGCCAGACGGGACACATAATACGCCATCTGTAATAACAGAAAGGCAGGAATTTCATTATGATGAGATCACTTTATTCTGGTGTGGCAGGTCTTAAAACACACCAGACCAAAATGGACGTTATCGGTAACAATATCGCTAACGTTAACACTGTTGGTTATAAGTCACAGACAGTAACCTTCAGTGATGTATTTTATCAGACAACACAGAACGCATCAGGAGCCAATCCTGAAACAGGACGTGGTGGTACCAATGCAAAACAGATAGGTCTTGGATCTACGGTTGCTGCTATTAATACCAAGGTTTCAGATGCCGGTGGTTCTCAGTCTACTAACAATCCATTCGATATTATGATTAACGGTGATGCAATGTTTATCGTTAATAATGCAGGACAGAACTATTTTACAAAAGCAGGTAACTTTGTGGTTGATAACGCAGGTACACTTGTTACACCACAGGGTTATTCAGTACAGGGTTGGAAGGCGGATCTTGAAGGTAACATCATTAAGACCAATGTATCTTCAATTAATCTTTATGCCCCTGAGAACAAATACGCTTCACCTGTAGCTACAACAAATGTTTCGATTTCAGGAAACATTAACAAAGAAGATGAAAGCTTTGCTGTAGGAACAGGAAGAAGTCTTAACGTAACAGTATATGATTCTCTTGGATATGAGTATCAGGTAACTGTTAAGCTTACACAGGCAGAAGATGATGACTATACATATACCCTTTCAGCAACAGCTCTTACATGTAACGGAAGTGCAGTTGACCTTGGAGAGGATGCAGAAGATATTCTTGCAGACCTTATAACAGATGCGGAGATTTCTTTTGATACAATTACCGGCGAACTTATTGCACCGGATGAGGGAATTATTCCACTTAACGTAGGAGCACTTGGAATTGATTCACTTGGAGCAGATGGAGAACCTGTAAATATGGACTTCTCAAGTGTTACATGTCTTGGAAGTGACACTAAGTTTACTGCATTAAGAGGTGATGAAGAAGGCCTTGGAGCGGGAAGATTAGTTGGTACAATGTCAGGTATCAGTATTCAGAAGGATGGTATTATCGTAGCATCTTATGATAATGGTGATACAAGAATTATCGCACAGATTGCAGTTGCTAACTTTACTAACCTTTCAGGTCTTGAAAAAGCAGGAGATAATCTTTTTTCTGCAACTCTTAACTCAGGTGAATTTGATGGAATTGGTGATGACATTACTGAGGATGGCGGATATTTCAGCACCGGTGTACTTGAAATGTCTAACGTAGACTTGGCAGCGGAATTTACGGATATGATTACAACACAGCGTGGATATCAGGCTAACTCAAGAATTATTACAGTTTCTGATACAATGCTTGAAGAACTTATTAACTTAAAGAGATAATATAATAGCCTGCCTGTTATATAGCAGGCAGGCGGGTTTAGTGGGGTGACGATATGATAGAGTTAACACGGATTAATGGAGTGGCATTTTCTCTCAATCCTGAATTGATAGAAATTATAGAAACTACGCCTGATACGGTGATTACACTAACTACAGGACGTAAATTTATAGTAAAAGAAAGTAGACAAGAAGTTAAAAATTTAGTATTATCATATAAAAAGGATATTTATGCGAATCTGCTAAAAATAGATTAACAGATAACAGCTTTAAATGCGGAATATACAAGGCACAGGTGATTAAAATATTATGGATTTAGCAACACTTATTGGATTGATATTGTGTTTTGCACTTATGATTTTCGGTATCTCAACCGGAGAACAGGGTGTAGCAGCACTTAAGAACTTTATTGATCCTGCATCTATTTTTATTACATTTGGCGGAGCTTTCTGTGCAACAATGGTATCCCATAAGATGAAGGATTTCATTGGTGGTTTTAAAGGTTTTTCCTTAGCTTTGAAACAGAAGAAGTATGACCAGACAGAAGCAATTAAGAAAATAATTGAGCTTTCCAACGTAGCACGTAAGGAAGGCTTATTGGCGTTAGAAGAGGCTGCAGAGAGCCTTGATGATGAATTTATGAAGAAGGGTATTCTTCTTATCGTTGATGGTACAGAGCCTGATCTAGTAAGAGCAATACTTGAGAC
>JAZQKW010000075.1:0-10193 GCA_045542375.1 Butyrivibrio sp. | reverse complement strand
AGTTTTCCTTTTGTCTGTATCTTCTTCTACCCGCATATGCTCAAAAAACTTATCACGTTCATATCATATTTTCGAACACAAAATAAAGGTCAAATCTCATCACTGATTTGACCTTTGATACATTTTTATATTATTTTGAACTTAAGTACTTTTCTATTTCTGCTATAGCTGCCACTTCATCAGCTCCGGTTGCACTAACCGTAACCTCTTCTCCCATGTCAAGTCCAAGAGTCATCATACCCATTATGCTCTTTGCGTTTACTTTTTTATTGCCCACCTCTACATAAATAGAGCTTTCGAAAAGGCTTGCCACCTGTACAAATACCGCAACAGGTCTTGCTTCCAATCCGGTAGATATCTGAATCTTAATATTCTTGGTTACCATTAGTATTTCCTCCTAAAACTATAGTCAGTTCTTTTTTCTAAGTTCTTCTGCTATCTGACTGATCTTTCTGAGACGATGATTAACTCCCGACTTCCCCACCGGTACGGTAAGCATCTCGCCCAAATCCTTTAAAGACATCTCCGAATACTGCAATCTGAGATTAGCAATTTCTTCAAGATTGTCATCTAAGTAATCTAACCCAACTTTATCCCTAATATATTCTATATCCTCAATCTGCTTAACTGCTGCATTAACCGTCTTGGAAAGGTTAGCCATTTCGCAGTTAAACTTACGATTAACCGAATTCCTTACTTCCTTGATAACCCTCATGTTCTCAAGATCCATAAGAGAAATTCTCGCCTCCATAACATTGAGCATATCCACTATCTGAGCGCCTTCCTTAAGATACACAACATAGGAATTTCTTCTCTCCACTATTCTCGCATCCAATTCGTATGCCTTCATAGTATCTGCTATCTGTGCTGCTTTATCCCTTCCGGATGACACAATTTCCAAATGATAAGATTTTTCAGGGTCGCTTATTGACCCTCCTGCAAGAAACGCACCTCTTAAATATGCTCTTTTGCAGCATTGACTGCTTATTCCCATTGTGCTTGTCAGAGCAAAATCCCTGTTAATACTTCCGTCAGTATCCATCAGTTTGGTTGCTAAAAGTATTTTCTCCGCAACCTCTTTGTCACTGACCATCATAATATATGTCATCGTTTTCGATTCCATATTGCACTTCACTCCACATTCCGGAGTATAGGAAAAAACTTTACGAATCAGTTCCAGGCATTTACTGACTACAATCTTATTCTCAGTAGAAATTCTAATCAGTAATCTTCCCCTGTGTCCGGCAATAATATTTCCTGCCATACTGACAAGTGCGGCTATTTCCGCCAGTCTGCAATGTCTGGCCACTGATATTACTCCTGCCAGCTCATCCTTAACCTTGTGAGAAAAAGACATTGTTATGTCCTCCTCTATTTCTTTCTTACAGCGTCAAGCTCAATATCTCTGTGTTCAACTTTAACACCAAAATTCTTACCGTCAAGTCTCTTATAGAGTTCATTGGCAATCGTAACTGACCTATGCTTTCCTCCCGTACATCCAATTCCTATTACGAGACGATTCTTTCCTTCCATAATATAATTAGGAATAAGAAAATCAATCATGTCAGTCAGCTTTGTCAGAAACTCCTCCGTTTCCTTAAATCCCATTACATAATCTCTTACCAGTTCATCATTCCCTGTAAGATAACGCATTTCATCAAAATAATACGGATTCGGTAAAAATCTCACGTCAAAAACAAGATCCGCATCTCCCGGTATACCATACTTAAATCCAAAGGATAAAACAGTAACCATCAGATTATTAAAATTCTCGTCTTCAACAAAAATCTTCTCAAGTTCCTGCTTAAGCTCTCTTGTAAGCAAAGTACTCGTATCTATGATATAGTCGGCTTTCTCTTTCAGAAATGCGATTTCTTCTCTTTCCTGAAGAATACCTTCCATTATACGATGCTCTCCTGCAAGAGGATGATTGCGTCTTGTTTCCTTATAACGCTTAACAAGAACTTCATCATCTGCTTCAAGGAAAAGGATATCATACTTATATCCCATCTTCTCCATAGCAGACAGAACTGTTGCAAATTCACCAAAATTCTCTCCAACTCGAACATCAACACACATAGCAATGTTGCTAATATTTCTGCCGTTAGATACAGCAAGCTCAAGAAACTTAAGCACAAGTTCAACCGGAAGATTGTCAACACAGTAGTACCCTGTATCTTCCATAAACTTAAGTGCAGTTCTCTTTCCCGCTCCGGACATTCCGCTGATAATTACTATTCTCATAACATGCCTCCATAAAAAATGAGACTTTGCAACAAGTTCTATTATTACAACATCCCATTCTTTTCGTCAAGTCATTTTATAAAATTCCCAATAAATCTTACTTCCGGTTCCAAAACAACACCTGAATCCTTCTTCACTTCATCTATAACATAATTGATGGTCTTATACACATCCATTGCTGTCGCATTATTATAATTAATTACAAACCCCGCGTGCTTCTCTGATACACAGGCTCCGCCCACGCCCTTACCTTTTAATCCTGCCTTTTCAATAAGCGCACCGGCAAAATAACCCTCAGGACGCTTAAATGTACTTCCTGCACTTGGATATTCTAACGGCTGTTTATCAAGTCTTCTTCTGGTAAAGTCAGCCATATTTGAAGATATTTCTTCCGCATCACCTTCCGCAAGCTTAAGAACCGCTCCAGTAATTATATATTCTCCTCCCATAAATACACTGTTCCTATAGGACATCTTCATATCTTCCGGAAGGAATCTATGTACCACTCCGTCCTTATCAACAGCTGTAACCTCTGTCACCACATCTTTAATCTCGCCCCCATAGGCACCTGCATTCATAACACATGCACCACCAAGTGTTCCCGGAATTCCCGCTGCAAATTCAAGTCCTGTCAGACCATTTTTGAGGGCCACTGCCCCCAAAGAAGAGAGCATGGCCCCTGCATCTGCTTTTATTATGCTCCCTTCCACCGTTATATCTGACATCTCTCTGCCAATATAGATAATCAGTCCATCATACCCTTCATCTGATATGAGAAGATTACTTCCGTTGCCGATTACATAATATGGAATATTATGCAATCGGGCAACTTTAATAAGCTCAGGGATTTCGTCCTCTTTACCGGGTGTAACCATATATCGAGCCGGACCTCCCACCCTCATGGTAGTATGCTTATGCATAGGCTCATCTGAATACACCTTATCATTTCCCACTATTTTCCTTAATTCTGCTAAAAACAACATATATCTCTCCAATTAACAGAGTACTAATTTGGCTGCTCCATAAATTCCTGCACTGTTACCTAATGTAGCAAGCTTTACAGGTGTCTTTCTGCACTGATGGAATGCTTTTTCCACATAATGCTTAGTAATGGCATCAATAAGGAAGTTTCCGGCTTTAGAAACACCTCCGCCGATAATAAATACATCAGGGTCAACTACGCATGCAATATGGCTAAGTGCTATTCCAAGGTATTCTCCTAATTTATCAACTGCTTTAAGGGCAAGTACGTCACCTTCTTTTGCTGCATCAAATACATCCTTTGCGGTAAAATTATCATTATCTCTAAGCACTGAAGGCATATCCTCTGACTGAAGAAGCTTAACTGTCTCCTTAACAATTCCTGTTGCTGATGCAACCTGTTCAAGGCAACCCTTCTTACCACATCCGCATGTAGCTGTCTCATCATATACAACAGGCATATGTCCAAGTTCTCCACCTGCACCATGTGAACCTGTTACAATCTTTCCATCTAATACGATTCCACCGCCTACACCTGTTCCAAGTGTTACCATTACAAGATTCTCATAGCCTTTTCCGCCACCCTGCCATAACTCGCCAAGAGCTGCAACATTAGCATCATTTCCTGCCTTTGCTTCAAAGCCTGTAAGGTCAGAAAGAATCTCTTCCACTGCCGTATCACCCCATCCAAGGTTAACACATCCTTTAACTATTCCTGAAGCTGTAACAGGACCCGGCACACCGATTCCCACACCTACAACATCTGCTCTGTCAATTGCTGCTGTTGTTATTTTCTCATTAATTGAATCTGCGATGTCTGAAAGAATATATTTTCCCCCATCATCCTTTCTTGTAGGAATCTCCCATTCCTCAAGCATTGCTCCATCTACTGTAAAAATTCCCATCTTAACAGTTGTTCCGCCAAGGTCTACACCAAAACAAATTTTACCCATGATTCTCACTTCTCCTATTCTTAATCTCTTCTGCTAATGCTGTTCTGCACTCTGTTATATAATTCTCTTGCCGCATTATAACCCATCTTCTTCTGTCTCCAGTTAACCGCTGCTGATTCAACGATTACGGCAAGATTACGTCCCGGCCTGATTGGAAGGTTATGACATACTATTTTATTACCGAGAATCTCTGTATATTCTTCCTCAAGTCCAAATCTGTCATACTCTTTCTCTTTGTCCCAGTCCTCAAGATGAATTACCATATCTATTCCCTGAGTCTCCTTAACACTTTCAACACCGAAAAGGGTCTTAACATCAATAATTCCGATACCTCTTAATTCGATAAAATGTCTTGTTATCTCAGGTGCTGTACCTATAAGTGTCTCGTCACTTACTTTTCTTATCTCAACAACGTCATCCGTTACAAGACGATGACCTCTCTTAATAAGCTCCAGTGCCGCCTCACTCTTACCGATTCCGCTTTCACCAGTAATCAAAACACCTTCACCATATACATCAACTAAAACGCCATGTATTGAGATTGTAGGCGCAAGCTGTACCTTCATCCATCTTATTATCTCTGCTTCAAAGGAAGATGTAACCTGTGCCGACTGAAGAAGCGGTATCTTGTATTTTCTTGCCGCCTCTATCATATATTCATCAGGATTCTCATTTCTGCAGTAAATAATACATGGGATGTTATACGAAAGCAGTTTATCATATCTCTCCTTCTTAGTCTCATCATCCATCTGTGAAATGTATGCAGCTTCCACACGTCCTATAATCTGAACTCTTTCATTGTCAAAATGGTCAAAAAAACCTGCTAACTGCAACGCCGGTCTGTTAATATCCGGCACCATAACCTTTTTGCTTGAGATGTCAATATCAGGTGTAATCACCTTCAATTCCATTTTCTCAATTATTTTCTCAACTTTTAACTCTTCACCCATACACGTGTCCCTTTCTGATTTTTAGTTAGAATGAAAATAATAAAATACCTTCTCTGCTGAATTACGGTTCATGGATGGCGCATTCATAAGTTCCTCGATTGTTGCTTCTTTAACAGCCTCAATGCTCTTAAAATGCTTCATAAGCCCCTTACGTCTTGCAGGTCCAATTCCTTCGATATCATCAAGAATAGAATGTACCTGTTCCTTACTTCTTAAATTTCTGTGGAATTCGATCGCAAATCTATGTGCCTCATCCTGTATCCTTGTTATCAGCTTAAACGCCTCACTGTGCGTATTAATATCAGTCTCTCTGTCATTATACCACAAAGCTCTTGTTCTGTGGTTATCATCTTTAACCATTCCACATACCGGAATGGTAATATTAAGTTCCCTCAGCACTTCAATCGCTATATTAACCTGTCCCTTACCGCCATCCATCATAATCAAATCCGGTCTGGCATCAAAGCTTACGTCATTTACATGCGTAAATCTTCTTGTTAGAACCTCTCGCATTGAACCATAATCATCCGGTCCAACAACCGTCTTAATCCTAAACTTTCGATAATCATTACGTCTTGGACTTCCATCCATAAATACCACCATCGAACCTACCGGCTGTGCTCCGCTAATGTTGGATATATCAAACGCCTCCATTCGATGTATACCCTCTATTCCAAGTAGTTCCCCAATCTCTCTTACAGCGCCTTTGGTTCTGGCTTCTTCTTTAAGAATCTTATCTCTGTCCTGATTAAGTACCATAAGTGCATTCTTATGGGCTAACTCAACTAATTTTTCCTTCTGTCCTCTTTTCGGGATTTCAAAACGAACTGTATGTCCCGTCTTTTCTGAAAGCCATTTCATAAGCAATTCATCTTCCTTAGGACTTTCCTGTAACATAATTGCAGGAGGGATATACGGAGTACCCACATAATACTGCTTAATAAAATCCGCCAAAATATCTGCTCTTTCATCCTCACCCGGAAGCTGCAGATGATAATGCTCCCTGCCGATCATTTTTCCGCCTCTTATAAAAAACACCTGCACAACACAGTCCTTGTGGTCAATCGCTGCTGCCACAATGTCCTTATCCTGCATGTCGCTGTTAGTAATCTTCTGTTTCTGAGATATGTACCTGACACTTTCAAGCATATCCCTATAGGCTGCTGCCTGCTCAAAATCCAGCTTTTCCGATGCCTCATACATAAGGCCCTCAAGCTTCTTCGTAATTCCATTATACTTTCCTTCAAGGAAGTCAATAACCTGAGATATTATTTTACCATATTCTTCTGAAGAAATACAGCCCTGACATGGTCCCTCACATCTACCGATATGATAGTTAAGACAAGGTCTTTCCTTGCCTATATCCTTTGGAAGATTACGTCTGCAGGTTCTAAGCTTATACGTCTTGTTAAGAAGCTCTATTGTGTCATTAACTGCCTTCCCGCTTGTAAACGGGCCAAAATACCGGCTCTTATCCTTCTTCATTTCTCTGCTTGATACAACTCTCGGAAATTCTTCCGATAGCGTAACCTTTATGAAAGGATAACTTTTGTCATCCTTAAGCATGGTATTGTACCTTGGTCTGTGAAGCTTGATAAGATTACATTCAAGCACCAGGGCTTCAAGCTCCGAGTCCGTAATTATGTATTCAAAACGCTGTACATTAGCCACCATCTGCTTAATTTTGGAGCTTAAATTTCTTGACGACTGAAAATACTGTTTTACCCTGTTTTTAAGACTTATGGCTTTCCCAACATATATAATCTCGTCTTTGCTGTCATGCATTATATATACTCCGGGTTTAGCCGGAAGTTTTTTCAATTCTTTTTCTATGTCAAAAAAACCGTCGTACACCTGAATCTCCTTACTATAAGTTAAATGCCGCTCCCAGAGAATACTGCTCCATAAGTTCAATATCTCTTTCGGTTAATCCCAAGGTCTCCATACAGAACTCTCTTTCCCTTAAGATGCTTGTGCCGCTTACGGTCATATTATCCGTATTAAGTGTTGCATGAACACCTCGCTCAAGAATTTTCTTAAGAGGATATTTACTTACATCATCAAAGACTTTGGTCTGCATATTGCTGGTCGGACACACCTCGATTGGAATTTCCTTTTCCGCAAGATAATCCATCAAAGCTTCATCCTCCACGCACCTCACTCCGTGACCTATTCGTACCGCTCCGTATGAAAGAGCCTTTCTAATGCTTTCAGGTCCTGCTGCCTCTCCGGCATGAATTGTATAAGGAATATCATACTTAGATGCTTTCCTGAATACCTCTTCATACAATTCCGTAGGGAACAAACCTTCTGCGCCTGCAAGGTCCAATGCACACACTTTATTGCCATAATATTTTCGCGCACACTCAACCGTTGCCATATTATCTGACTCATCTGCGCCTCTCATACAGCACAAAATAAGTTCTGCCTTAATTCCTGTATCTCTTTCACCTATTCTGACACCTTCTATGGCAGCCTCTACAACCGCATCCATTGAAAGTCCTTCCTTCATGGAAAACATAGGTGCAAAACGAATCTCCGCATAATTCACCTTCTGTCTGCCAAGGGTCTCACATAATTCCTTAACATTACGAATTATCTCCTGTTCCTTCTGAAGAACTTTAATAGGCAGGTCAAAACATTTCAGATAATCATTAAGGTCTCTGCAATCATAAGGTGCCTGCAGATATTTTTTCAAATCATCAATATTATCAAATTCGTTAATATTTCTTTCCGTAAGCAGCTCCCATACCGTTTCAGGTCTTAAAGAGCCATCCAAATGAAGATGCAAATCAATCATTATTTTCACTTTCTTCCACAACAGGATTTTTAACTGAATTTACAATATCCATAAATTCCTTACCGGTAATGCTTTCTTTTTCCAAAAGATACTCTGATACCTTATGAAGACATTCCAAATTCTCTATAAGCATTGCTTTAGTCTTAACATAAGACTCTTTAATCATTGTGATGACTTCTTCGTCCACAATGGCTGCTGTTTTCTCAGAGCAGTTAAGAGTGGTTCTTCCTTCAAGATACTGATTTTCAACAAGCTCAAGACTTACAAGTCCCAATTTCTCGGACATACCGTACTGACTTATCATGGTTCTTGCTATCTTGGTTGCTCTCTCAATATCGTTAGATGCCCCGGTGGTCACTGTGTTAAATATAAGTTCCTCCGCAGCACGCCCTCCGAGAAGTGTATATATCTTAGCTTCAAGTTCTTCTTTCTTGTACAGATATTTTTCTTCCTCAGGCACCTGCATTGTGTATCCAAGTGAGCCCATGGTTCTTGGAACAATGGTAATCTTCTGAACCGGTTCTGCATTCTTGCAAAGAGCCGTAATAAGAGCATGACCAACCTCATGGTATGCAACCATTTTCTTCTCTTCTTTTCCAAGAATTCTATCCTTCTTCTCTTTTCCTGCAATTACAACTTCAACGGACTCAAACAAATCCGCCTGAGAAACTGATTTTCTCTTATTCTTAACTGCATTAATCGCTGCTTCATTAATGATGTTGGCAAGGTCAGAACCTACTGCTCCCGCCGTTGCAAGGGCAATTGCCTCAAGGTCCACTGTATCATCCATAAGAACATCCTTAGAATGTACCTTAAGTGTCTCAAGTCGTCCCTTCAAATCCGGTTTATCAACAATAACTCTTCTGTCAAATCTACCCGGTCTCAGTAATGCCTTATCAAGAACCTCCGGTCTGTTGGTTGCAGCAAGAATAAGTACACCCTTGGACGAATCAAATCCATCCATCTCGGCAAGCAGCTGGTTAAGAGTCTGCTCTCTTTCATCATTGCCGCCAAACTTAGAGTCTCTGCTCTTTCCGATGGCATCAATCTCGTCTATAAAAATAATACATGGTGCTGACTGCTGTGCCTGTTTAAAGAGGTCACGCACTCTTGATGCTCCCACACCTATAAACATTTCAACAAATGCTGAACCAGAAAGCGAGAAGAATGGAACTCCCGCTTCTCCTGCAACCGCTTTTGCAAGGAGGGTCTTACCTGTTCCCGGAGGACCTACAAGCAACGCTCCCTTAGGTAATTTAGCACCGATTGCAGTGTATTTTGTAGGGTCATGAAGGAAATCAACCATTTCCTTAACTGATTCCTTAGCTTCATCCTGTCCTGCAACATCCTTGAAGGTCACGCCTGTATTCTGCTGCATATATACTTTAGCGTTGCTCTTGCCAACGCCCATTACGCCGCCGCTTCCCATCATCTTACGAGCCGCAAATCCCAGTACGAGATAGATTAGAACAAAAGGCAGAATATACATAAGAATAAAATCAAATATGCCTGAACCTGTATCCTCTATTCTGGCTGATATCTGGATATCCTTATTCTGTTTAAGTCTGTTGAACACCTCTTCATCATAAATATATCCTGTATAATACTCTACGATATATTTATCCTCTGCCTGTTCCTTAGGTACAATAATAATTGTGTCCGCAGTGTATTCTACTGACTTAATGTTGTCTTCCTCTATCATTTCAAGAAATCTTGTGTAGCTGATTTCCTTCGTAGTCGCATTTTTGATACAGCTTTTCAAAAAAGTCGTAGCAAAATAGGTAAGCACAAAAGCTATCAGTAAGATAATCACAACCTGACCAATTTTCGGTCCCTTCTTGTCATTGTGATTATCGCCGTTATTATTATTTTTATTATTGTTGTTATTGTTATTATTATAATTATTTCTGTTAGGGTAACTTCCCTTTTGATCGTAGCCCGAATTACTCATTGGTAATCTCCTTCTGTTTTATTTACCTAATTCCTATACTCTACTAATTATAGTAATTTATACAATATAAATCAATAAATTATTTTTAAAACCCGTAGTACACACTGCAATATAAAGATTATTAAAGAATAGTGTGTATTTTTTGAATTCCATTTGAGAAAAGAGTAATCTTTGTTCCCTGTTTTGCTGAAATAATTTTGTCTTTTACAAAGTTACATGCCACTCCGAATGGTTTTATGGGCGCACAGTCATCCATATCAAAAATCCTATTTTGTCACAGAAACAGTGCAATATGCTTATTAAACGACGGTCTG
>JAZQKW010000074.1:0-10041 GCA_045542375.1 Butyrivibrio sp. | reverse complement strand
TGCTGATATGGAACCGGGGCTTGCATTGTATGGAAGCATGATTTATAAAAATGGTCAGTGGACTACCTATGATGATGGAAGTACAACTCCTACCACTCCTACTCCTACCACTCCGGATAATGATAATCAGAATACCAACCCTACTACATCAGCCGGCAGTAACATAACACCAACTCCAACCCCTACTACTGCTCCAAATCCGACTACAGCTAATAACAATAATCAGAAGCCGGATCCTACTACTACTGATAAGAACAATCAGAAGCCGGACCCTACTACCGCTGATAAGAACAATCAGAAGCCGGATTCTACTACCGCTGATAAGAACAATCAGAAGCCGGATTCTACTACCGCTGATAAGAACAACCAGAAGCCGGATTCTACTACCGCTGATAAGGACAACCAGAAGCCGGATTCTACTACCGCTGATAAGAACAACCAGAAGCCGGATTCTACGGTAAAAGATGACGAAGAAAATCCGACAACTAAGGAAAATTCTGCTGAATCTCTCCCTGAGGAGACACAGCCTGATGAAACAGATGGACAGACTAACACCACCGATAACGAAGAGGAAAGCTCTCCATATAATGAAGATCCAAGCAGTTCATCTTCTTCGAACAACAACACGCCATCAGAAAAGAAATTCCCATGGCCAGCTGTTGTAATTCCTATTGTATTGTTAGGAGCAGGTACCGGAATTTACGTATTCATTAAGAAAAGAAAATAAAAATAGAGAACAGCTTAGGCTGTTCTCCACCTATAGGGTGTCTCACAGTTATTTAACTTGAGACACTCTGTTTTTTTAGTCAAGTATAAATAAGTAATTTACGATTTATCTTTTTTCTTCTCCGTTCCAATCTCATTCCACAGAGTAAAACCAAGAATCAGCACACCACCCACTATCTGCCACACTGTCATAGCCTCTCCCAGTATAGTCACTGATACAAGAACTGCAACCAATGGGTCAATATAGCTTAGTATTGCCACCTTTTGTCCCGGAAGTTCCTTAAGAGATGAAAAATACATGCAATATGTAATTCCTGTATGCACAAGTCCCACAATCAGCAGGCTACCCCATCCCTTACCATCAAGTATATTAAGATTAAATCCACTTGTAGCAAGCACATACGGAAGCAATACGATTACAGCCGCCACGAACTGCAAAAAGGTCCTGTGAATACCTTCCACGTTTTTTATAAACTTGTTTAAAAGAATAACCGTTGCATAGAACACTGCGGCTCCAAGTCCAAACAGAATTCCGATAAATCCTCTTCCGCCTCCGATTCCGCCAATACCGGTAATCATTACGATTCCCACCGTTGACATAACAAAACACAATATCTGCTTGCCTGTAAGTCTTTCCTTAAATATAAGTGGACTTACAATTGTCACAATAACAGGGGCAAAATAATAACTCAAAGTCGCTACCGAAACAGTCGTATATTTATATGCCTCAAACAAAAGAATCCAATTGATACCCATTGCCATTCCGGATACCAGAAGCAACGGTATTTCCTTCTTAATATTGGCAAAGGGAATCTTTTGTCTCGTAATAAGCAAAAAAGCTCCTATCATTATAGTTGCCATGATGGCTCGATACAAAGCCAGTTCTCCTGACGACACTGCTATATTTCGTACAAAAATACCCAATGTACCAAATATTGCCATCGACGCAATCAACATTAATCTGGGTGTCATGATTTTTTTCATAAGTTAGTCCTCCATTTTCAGTTTACCAAATCATAGCTTTCCGCAATCATTCTTTTAATTTCCTCACTTGGTATTGTACCATCAAGAACAACTGTATTCCAGTGTTCTTTATTCTGATGGTAACCCGGTATTACAGAAGCATACACACTTCTCCAGAAATCTCTCCACTCAGGGCTTACTTTTATATTGATGCATAATTGTCCGTCCTTCTCATATGTCCACAGAAACGCCTTTCGATTCTTATGTAACCGAACCAATATCCAATTAGGATCACGAAATGGTGCATCCTGATAAGTCCCTGGCAAGGAAAGACCGTATTTCAAAACCTCTTCTCGAGATGTCATGATTTCCTCCTCCATAATTCATAAAAAGGGACTCCCCAAAGTCATAAAATGACTTCAGGGCTTCCCTCCAAGCACTCTCCGTTCCTACACTTCAGCTCTTCTTCTGAATACTGCCATGACAGCTATTATGCATACTACAAAAATTGCAATGTATATACCAACGTATGCCCTGTCACCGGCTCCAACATCTTCTGATGAATCTCCGTTATCTGCTCCGCCCCCTCCGGCATTACCTTCGTTACCGGAATTATTATTATTCTCTTCATCATCCGAAGAATTCCCACCTGTTGGTATTTCCTCCGTGCCACCTGATGTTCCGCCCGTCGGGGTCTCCTCCGTACTTCCCGTTGTGCTACCCGTCGGTGTCTCCTCCGTACTTCCCGTTGTTCCACCTATCGGGGTCTCCTCCGTACTTCCTGTTGTTCCACCTGTTGGTGTCTCCTCTGTACTTCCTGTTGGTGTCTCTCCTGCATTACCGGATTCCGTTTCAGGAACAGTGATTACAAATGTAGTTCTAACACTTCCGTCCATCCACACAATTTCAAGAACATGTTCACCCGGAGCAAGAGTCTTAAGATATTCCTCTTTCAGGGTTATTTTGGTCTTGGAATCGTTAGCTGTACAATCAGCCTCGTCTATAAACTCACTATCAACCTTAACGCCTATGAACTTATTAAATTCACCATCCGCGGATATAGAAATCGATTCTGAATCATCATCCTCGTCATCTGTCCATTGAACATTGTCACCGTCTGTTATTACATAATTCTCATCGTTCGTTGCTTCAACTACAAGCGTTCCGGACATAGTGGTAATCTCATAATTACGGGTAACGTCATCATCATCCTCATTCAAAATCACAACGTCACTAATATCAATTCTTCCATTATCCGTCACATCCGATGTACTTGGTGTAAGTAAGATAGAACCAATTCTGTGACCGGTGAGCAGACCGGTTACCTGATATAATTCACTGTCTATATCATCTCCATAATCCACCGTCTGATTACCGGCAGTAATTGTAATAGGAGCTTTCTCAATTCTTACAGTCTCACTGCCTTCCACAGTCTCATAATAATCATTTGCAATCTTATAATACACCGTATAGTTTCCCGCATCTCTAAAAACAGGATATACAGAATTGTATGTCGCCCCATCTCTACTGTATGTAATTATAGCGTCCATTTCCTCTGTAACTTCAAGGGTGATTCCATGTCCGTTGTTATCATATATTCCTGAATAACCTGTTGAAGTATAGTGAAATTCTTCATATGTTTTGTTAGCAATATCTACTACCCCTGTAAGCTGTGCGCCATTCTCAAGTACATAATTCATGCCCAAAATATTGGCACTCCATCTAAAAGTATTAACAACCTCCGGAAGTGGATTATATTCACCTTCAACAGTCCATTCCGCATCCACCTCAAAAACATTACCATCCTCCAAAGTGATAGTTGCAGAATTGCCCAACTCACTTGTATATATGTAATTCAATCCGGCAAAATCTGCATAAAATGCGTCAAAAATATTGTCATCCGGCATATCAGGAGCATCTACATTAATTACTTTTGCAACATTTGACATAATAAGCCAGCTCGTCGCCTTTATTGTTCCATCCTGCTCTACAGTAATTTGATCCATCGTAACGTTTCCGTTGTTAATTACAACTTCAGGATATTCTACAACAACCGCATCATCTTCTGTCTCAAATTCCATCTCAGCAATATATTCCCATGGGGCATAATTCGCCTTGCCACTTACTTCGTGTCCTTCACCATCCGTCCATTTCAAAGTCGCATCACTGATTCCTGCTGTTCCACATTGGATATTATAATCAAAATCCGCATTCCCTGCAGGTGTGTTAATTGTAGCCTCAACTCTGTCAATTATAGTTCCTGCCTTCACTCTGTTGGCATATACTACATTTTCTGATTCTGACTCAATCCATATCTCGCAATCAGAAAGCGATGATATATTTACGTTAGCCTCATTTTCAATATCAGATAATGTAACAAGAGCGGTATCACTGATTATCCTGCTGTAATACCAGTCTTTAGTACCATCATTACCCTGTACCACAAGCACCACATCATCTGCCGCATTCTCATCTGCTACTGCGTACAGATATTCCTTGTCATCATCATAGATTACACTTCCAATATTTTTCCCTTCTCCGTTAAGTCGTAACTTCATCGCTGTACCGCTATGTATGGTTCCACTTGCAATCGAATCAGGAGCCTCAGGTACTGATGCAGCTGATGCAAAAAGAACCTCACTCATAGAAATGTTGACCGCAGGAACTATATCATAAGAGCTTGACACCATTTGTGTTGAAGTTTTCTTATTAGTCATATCCACATATCGTACAAGAAAGCTATTGCCGTCAGAAGCCGTACGAAGCCAAAAATCACTGTTACCCTCATATTTTGCAAGACTGACTTGCATATCTGAATACAATCCCGCCAGAATATAACCGTCACCCTCCTGTGCACAACCACATGCATACAATTTAGTATCAATTGTATAATAGCAAGCATTAGCAGCATCATACATATTTAAAGGTGTTTCGTTCATCAAAGCCTGTTCTGTCAGTGTAAAATAATTCGTATTAGCCGAAGCTTCTTTAAGTCGATGTCTTACATAGCTGGCACCGTAGTGATTTCCATGAACTGATGAAATGGTATAATTGGCGTTATATTCACAGTCTGCCCACAGACTGCTATCCACAACATTTTCCGTAACCGTTCCTGAATATGTAGTGGTTCCCATGGACCTGACAGCTAATAATACCATATCATCTCCAATAAGCCCCCTGTCATCTCCGAGAATATACCATTCTCTGTCATTTCCTGATGAATCCTTACCAAACACAAGCCTACCGGTAACATCATTCCCATTTCCATCCATTTCAAAAGATGTCATAAGCTGTGTCTTAGTTGCATAAGCCGTCACACTTGGTGTAGCACTTGGAGTCTCGTCATCAGCCGCAAGAACTCTGTCGTCCCAATATCCGTGCAAAATACAACCCGCCCCAACAATAACGACAACAAGTAAAACTGCCATTGCCTTTCTAAAAAATCTCTTATAACCCATAGACATTCTCCTTTGTCTTAAAATTACTATTATTATATCATATCTGCATATATAAAGAAAACACTTTACAACAAGATTTATATATTGTATAAATACTATGTAAAGATAATCTTCAGGGCAGGGTGTAACTCCCTACCGGCGGTACAGCCCGCGAGCGACATTCATTGAGAATGAAGCATGATTCGGTGTAATTCCGAAGCCGACAGTATAGTCTGGATGGAAGAAGATGGTGTTTTTGTAGACCCTTATGCCCGGAGTGCCCTGCATTCCGGGATTTCTTATTTTACGCGATGTACGCAATAGCGCAATCGTTAAAAAATACAGGAGGCAGTATGACGGATAGAGATTATATGACAAGAGCAATAGAGCTTGCCGAAGGGGGCGTCGGATACACAAGTCCTAACCCTCTGGTTGGTGCTGTTATTGTAAAAGACGGACGAATAATCGGCGAAGGCTACCATGAAAGATACGGCAGTCTTCATGCAGAGCGTAATGCTTTTGCCTCTCTTAAAGAAAGTGCCGAAGGCGCAACCATATATGTGACACTTGAACCCTGCTGTCACCATGGTAAGCAGCCTCCATGTACCGAAGCAATTGTAGAAAATAAAATAGCCCGTGTGGTAATCGGTTCAAGAGACCCTAACCCACTGGTATCCGGAAAAGGAACTGCTTATCTTAGAGAACACGGAATCCTTGTTGAAGAAGATTTTATGAGAGAAGAGTGTGACAGACTTAATCCGATTTTTTTCCACTATATAACGAACAAGCTTCCGTATGTAGTTATGAAATACGCAATGACCCTTGATGGCAAAATAGCAACCGTAACAGGAGCCTCTAAATGGATTAGCGGCGACGAATCAAGGCATATGGTTCATGAGCTGCGCCATAAATATCGTGGCATTATGGTTGGAATAGGAACTGTTCTTGCAGATGACCCAATGCTTAACTGCAGAATTGAAGGACTTAGAAGCCCGGTACGAATTATCTGCGACAGTCACCTTGCAATCCCACTTGAGTCTAACATCTGTAAAACTGCAAAAGAATACGACACAATAATCGCCTGTGCAGAAGGTGACGAAGAAAAAAAAGAAATTCTCAAAAAAATGGGCATAACTATTATAAATGTTCCTGACAAGGACAGCAGGGTCGACCTCCATAAGCTTATGAAGGAACTTGCAGAGCTTAAGATAGACAGCATACTTCTTGAGGGCGGCGGAACCCTTAACGATGCCATGATACGGGCAGATTTGGTTAATGAAATCAAAGCATATGTGGCACCTAAGATTTTTGGCGGTGCGAATGCCAAGTCCCCTGTTACAGGAACAGGAGTCACACTTCCGTCGGAAGCCTCACTCTTCACCCTTAAAGATATGAAACGGTGCGGAGAAGATGTTTTGTTAGAATATGTAAGAAAGGCAGAATAATGTTTACAGGAATAATTGAAGAATTAGGTATTATCAGAAAAATATCCATTTCCGGTCATTCCGGCAGTATAACCATTGAAGCATCAAAGGTTCTTGAAGGCACAAGAATCGGAGACAGTATTGCCGTTAACGGAATATGCCTTACGGTAACATCCATGGCAGGCGACAGTTTTACTGCTGACATTATGGCAGAGACTGTGAGAAGAAGCAGCCTTAAAGGTGCGGTGTCAGGGGACAAGGTAAATCTTGAACGTGCAATGGCGGCAGACGGTCGTTTTGGTGGTCATATCGTTTCAGGACATGTGGATGGCACGGGAACTATTATCGGAATGCATCGTGAAGAGAATGCCGTATGGGTTACCATAAGTGCGGAACCTTCCATAATGAAATTTATTGTGGAAAAAGGCTCCGTATGTCTTGACGGAATAAGCCTTACTGTTGCCAAGGTTGGCACAACAGATTTTTCCGTATCAGTAATTCCACACACCGGAGAAGAGACCACTCTTTTACGCAAGAAAACAGGAAGTCTTATCAATATAGAAAACGATGTCGTGGGTAAATACGTTGAAAGACTTTTGAATTTTAAAAATAACGAATCCACAGGTATTACTATGGATTTCTTGAAAAAATACGATTTTTAAGGAGGTATTATGGCTAATCAGTATAATACAATTGAAGAAGCATTAGAAGACCTTAGAGCAGGCAAAATAATCCTCGTTACAGACGACGAAGACAGAGAAAATGAAGGTGACATGATATGTGCCGCAGAATTTGCCACACAAGAAAATATCAACTTCATGGCAAGCTATGCCAAGGGACTTATCTGTACTCCGATGAGTGCGGAAATTGCGGTCCGCTTAGGACTTCCGCCAATGGTTGCCGAGAACACGGACAACCATCAGACAGCTTTTACCGTTTCCATTGACCATGTGGACACTACGACAGGCATTTCTGCTGCAGAACGTTCTTTCACAATGATTAAATGTGCTGATGAGAACACTCTCCCATCAGATTTAAGAAGACCGGGACATGTATTCCCTCTTATCTCAAGAGCAGGTGGTGTTCTTGTAAGAAACGGCCATACAGAGGCAACTGTAGACCTTATGAGACTTGCTGGTCTTAAGGAATGTGGCGTGTGCTGTGAAATTATGCGTGACGACGGAACAATGATGAGAACTCCTGAATTATGGGAAATGGCTGAGAAATTCAACCTTAAATTCATCACCATTAAAGCCCTTCAGGATTACTGCCGTATCCACGAAAAACACGTTATCAGAGAGGCTTGTGCTGACTTCCCTAACAGATATGGCCATTTCAAAATATATGGCTATGTTAACGACATAAGTGGCGAACACCACGTAGCGCTTGTAAAGGGCGACATCGGTGATGGTGAGAATGTACTTTGCCGTGTTCACTCTGAATGTCTTACCGGAGACGCTTTTGGCTCATTAAGATGCGACTGCGGACTTCAGCTACAGTCAGCAATGAGTCAGGTTGAAGCCGAAGGCAGAGGTGTTATCCTCTACATGCGACAGGAAGGACGAGGAATCGGTCTTATCAACAAGTTAAAAGCCTATGAGCTTCAGGAGCAGGGCTTTGATACCGTAGATGCCAACATAAAACTTGGTTTTGCGCCGGACCTTAGAGAATATTGGATTGGTGCCCAGATTTTATCAGACCTTGGTGTCAAGTCAATCAGACTCCTTACCAACAACCCGACCAAAATATATGGTCTCAACGGACTTGGTCTTACCATCAACGAAAGAGTTCCGATTGAAATTCCTACTCAGGAATTCGATGAATTCTATATGAAGACCAAAAAAACAAGAATGGGACATGTATTTAATGATATTTTAAAATAAATAACAGAATGGAGAAATCACAATGAAAGAAATCAATTTAGTAGAAGGCAAATTAGTAGCAACCGAAGGAATGAAGGTTGCAATCGTAGCATCACGATTCAACGAAATCATCGTTAACAAGCTTCTCGGAGGCGCTGTTGACGGACTTGTACGTCACGGAGTTGACGAAAACAACATCACTGCAGTATGGGTACCTGGTGCTTTTGAAATTCCTATCGCAGCAGACAAGCTTGCAAAATCAGGCAAATACGATGCAGTTATCTGCGTAGGTGCTGTTATCCGTGGCGATACAACTCACTACGACTATGTATGTAACGAAGTATCTAAGGGTGTTGCTCATGTATCCCTTAACACAGGTGTTCCTGTTCTTTTCGGTGTTATCACAACAGAAAACATCGAGCAGGCTATTGCCCGTGCCGGAAGCAAGGCAGGTAACAAGGGTTATGACTGTGCACTTTCAGCAATTGAGATGGTAAATCTCCTTAAGCAGCTTTAATATGAAGCCAGCACTTATTTTCGACTACGACGGAACAATCCACAATACCCTTCACATCTATGAGCCAAGCTTCAGGCATACCTATAAATGGCTCGTAGATGAGGGTTATACCGAATACAGAGATATTTCGTCAGAGCGTATTGCGTCATGGCTTGGTATCAACAGCGTGGATATGTGGAATTCTTTTTTGCCTGACCTTCCTGATGATATAAAAGCACAGGCAAGTGCCATGACAGGCCAAGGCATGACTGAGCGTATACTCTCTCACCAGGCAAGCTGGTACGAGGGTGCCACCGAAGTTCTTGATGCTTTAAAAGCTGATGGTTATGAAATGTATGTTCTCAGCAACTGCAAAATAGCCTATCGTGATGCCAATATGAAAGAATTTGGCATGAACAGGTGGTTTAAGGATTTCATAGCCTGTGAAAGTTATGGTTTTGCACCAAAGACCGAGATAATTAAGAAGTTATCCCCAAAAATAAATGCCCCCTTAATAATAATCGGGGACAGGGACAAAGATATTGAATGTGCAAAAGCCTGCAATGGAGTGTCCATTGGATGTCTCTACGGCTACGGCTCAGAGGAAGAACTAAGTGATGCGGATTATTTGATAAAGGATATACGGGAAATCATTAATTGCATTAGTGATAACATTTAAAAAAGCAGAATTATTCTGCTTTTTTTGTTGCTGATTCAACCTTAAATCGGCGAGTTTACGGTTGTAAATATCAATATTATGAAATTAAACGTAAAATTTTAAAGTGTTTACGTTCATAAATTAAGGTAATCTTTTTTTAACCGTAAACTTTATGATGTTCTTACGTTCAGAAACTCAAAATCTAAAGTTCAAACCGTAAATCACAAGATTTTCTTACGGTCGAAATCTGAAAAAATAAAATCCTGACCGTAAACATTCTTATTTCATACGGTCAAAACAAACAAAATTACCAATACAACCGTAATCGACTCATTTTCTTACGGCCTAAAAATGTCAAAATGAAATATTAACCGTAAAACCGAAAATTCACACCATGAAAACATCTGAATCTATGAATTCTTATAATAATACACCACCAGCTGTGTCCTATCCCTCAAATCCAGCTTATCCAGTA
>JAZQKW010000073.1:0-32302 GCA_045542375.1 Butyrivibrio sp. | reverse complement strand
ATTTTCTTTTTTCTATCAAATTCGCTGTATCAACAGCGAAGGTCTGTAAGATTCCACATATTCCACCAAAAGCTATAAATGGCATCGTGATGACTAATAGCAAAGCACTATTATGAATATTTTCACTTATTGCGTTAATTCCTGTGGTAATTTCAAAAATTCCGCAAAGATAAGGTGTAAAAATAATTGGGAGTTTTTGTAAATATTGTGAAAGAATGGAAAAAAGCATTATGTATACACCTAATTTTGATATGTTTTTGATACCGGAAATTACAGGCCCGTCTGAGAGACTAGATTCATTAGTGTCGGAACATATCTCGTCGTAGTAAGGTCTGTTCTTCATTATAATATATCGTACAAGAATACTGTTAAGAAGAATGGTGCCATAATGAATACCGAAAATAACAGGCAGATAACTGGCGTTTTTTAATATTGCGATGCATATGTATCCGGATAGAAATGCAGGGCTTATGTTGTTAAAGGACATAATACATATGTTGGCAGTATGGGCGTCAATATGTTTACGGTTATACATGGATATGGCAGTGGTTGCACAGGCAGGGAAACCGAAGAACAGACCAGCAAAAATACAGTAACCGGCCTTTTTGTCCAACTTGAGAATATAGGTGAGTGGTCTCATGATTGTGGATATGGTTTCGGTAAGGTCATACTGAATAATAAAATTGCTGATAATCATAAAGGGCAGTAAGGACGGCAGTATGGCTTTATACCAAAGAGTCAATCCACTTATGGAACCGGAAAGTGTAATCCGTGGATTTAACAACAGTATTAATAACAATGCAAGAATTGAAATGTTAAAAATTAGTTTTTTCATATACACATTCTATGCCTATGGATTGATTTTTAATCATAAATATGTCATTATATATGGTGGGGAAGGAGGGAAATTTTGTATGAAAAAAATAATTGGAAATATTGAACCTAATAATGTATTTGGATATTTTGAAGATATATGCAATATACCTCATGTTTCATATCATACAGAGAAGATTCAGGCTTATATAGAAGCTTTTGCTATTGAAAGAGGATTGGCTTATCATAAGGATAATTATGGTAATATAGTTGTATTTAAAGAAGCCTCTGAAGGTTATGAAGAACATGAATCTGTGATTATTCAGGGACATACGGATATGGTAGGCGCTTCAAGAGAGGGCTATGAACATGATTTTTATGAGGATCCGCTGATTCTTGATGAAAAAGCTGTAGAAGAAGGCTATATCAAAGCTGTTGGAACCACACTTGGAGCTGATGATGGAATTGCAGTTGCTTACGCATTGGCAATATTAAGCGATGATTCTCTTAAACATCCAAGACTTGAAGTGGTGTTTACGGCAGATGAAGAGGTTGGTATGTTGGGAGCAGCGGAATTTGACTTTTCCTTACTTAAAGGCAAGACAATTCTTAATCTTGACTCAGAAGAAGAAGGCGTATTTCTTACAGGATGTGCCGGAGGTATGAGATGTGACATCAGTATACCACTCGATAAAGATGTAAGATGGGGGAAGTTAATAACCTTATCAATCAGAGGATTGACAGGCGGTCATTCCGGAGACAAGATAGGAACAGGAAGACCATCGGCCAATATTTTGATGGGAAGACTGCTTGACGGGTTGCGAAAAGAGATTGATTATTCCATAATGAGTATTACTGGAGGAGTAGTTGATAACGCAATCAGTACCGGATGTGAGGCGGAAATTGTCTGTGACAGTGAGATATGTATAGTTGATAATTATGCAAAATATTTTGAAAATACATTAAAACAGGAATATTTTGGCATCGATGATAATATATCTGTTTTTGTGGGACTAAAACAGAACGGTAGTTATGAAGTTGCTGATAAGCAAGGGACTGATAAGGTTGTAAGTGTGTTAAGGGCAATGCCTCAGGGCGTGATTATGAGGAGTGCAGAGTCGGCAGATATGGTGGATACATCATTGAATCTTGGAATATTAAGGGTTGATAATTCCATGATTAAAATGGGATATTCATTAAGAAGTTCCTTTGAAAGTGCTAAGAGGGATCTTGCAGAGAGAATTTCTACAATTGCTGAGAGCTATGGAGGAAGTGTGGAGATATCAGGAGAATATCCGGCGTGGACATATAATCCGGAATCTAAGATAAGGGATGTAGTAAGGTCAGTCTATATGGAACAGACAGGCAGGGAACCTGTGTTTAGGACTATTCATGCAGGACTGGAATGTGGGTTATTTTATCAAAATATAGAGGGTGCGGACATCATATCCTTTGGACCGGATATTTATGATATTCACACATTTGATGAAAGACTTAATATTGACTCAGCTAAAAGGGTGTATGAGCTGACAGTCAGAATATTAGAAAAAATGTAAGTGAGGATTACGAAGGTATGGAAATTCAGTTATGGAAAGAGATTTTGACGCCATATGATTTGGCTGTTAAGGAGTTACTTGTAAAATTTAATCACATTATTATGGAATACAAGTCAAGGGATATGTATTCACCTATTGAAGCAGTTAACGGAAGAGTTAAGAGTATTTCAAGTATATTGGAAAAATGCCGCAAGAAGAATATTGCACTTGAAAATGTGACTGCGAAAGTAGAAGATATTGCGGGAATACGAATTATGTGTCAGTTTGTTGAAGATATCTATAATGTGGTTGAGATTATCAAAAAAAGAAATGACATGCGTGTAGTACAGGAAAAGGACTATATTAAGAATGTTAAACCAAGCGGTTACAGAAGCTATCATCTTATTGTAAAATATGATGTTGAGACAATGGAAGGGACTAAGACAATATTTGTTGAGATTCAGATAAGAACTCTTGCCATGAATTTTTGGGCAACTATTGAACATTCTCTTCAGTATAAATATCGTCGCAATATTCCGGACAGAATCAGAGAAAGACTTAATGCATCTGCGGAAGCTATTCTTAAGCTTGACCAGGAAATGTCGTCGATACACGATGAAATTATGGATGCTCAGAGTTCTTTTGTAATACATGCTAACATAATTTCAGGCATCCTTAATAATATACAGAATCTGTATAAGGTTGCCAATAAGAAGGAAGTAGTCAAGATTCAGGATGAATTTTTTGAAATATATAAGAAAAATAATCTTGTGGAACTTAGAAGTTTTGCAAGACAGCTTGACATTATGGCAGAAGGCTACAGAGCACAGAATATATAATACGTGGAGAGATACTAATGTTGCTACCTGAGAAATATATTAACAATATGAAGGATTTACTTGGAGATGAATACGAAGAATATATTTCAAGCTTCAGTGAACCAAGACTTTACGGATTAAGGGTAAATACAGCCAAGATATCAGTAGAAGATTTTTTGAAAATATCACCATTTAAGCTTACGCCTATACCATGGATAAGCAATGGATTTTATTATTCGGAGGAAGATAAGCCGGCTAAGCATCCTTATTATTTTGCAGGACTTTACTATCTTCAAGAGCCAAGTGCAATGACTCCTGCATACGTATTGCCGGTTGAATCAGGAGATAAGGTTCTTGATTTGTGTGCTGCACCGGGAGGTAAAAGCACGGAGCTGGGTGCAAAACTTAAAGGTACGGGACTTTTGGTATCTAATGATATAAGTGCTTCAAGAGCCAAGGCATTACTTAAGAATATTGAGGTATTTGGATTAGGGAATGTATTAGTCACATGTGAGTATCCTGAAAAATTAAAAGAGCGATTCTCAGGCTTTTTTGATAAAATACTGGTTGATGCGCCATGCTCAGGGGAAGGAATGTTTAGAAAAGACAGCAAACTTATTAAAAGCTGGGAATCTCAGGGACCTGAATATTTTGCCCCAATTCAGAAGGGTATTTTAAAAGCGGCAGCGGATATGCTTAAAGAAGGCGGGTATCTCTTGTATTCAACCTGTACCTTTTCAAAGGAAGAGGATGAAGATAATATATTTGAATTCCTTAATGAGCGTGAAGACTTTGAACTGGAACATATATATGAATATGAAGGCTTTGTGAGAGGATACGGAATGGAGGACGCTATAAGACTTTTTCCGCATCATCTTAAGGGGGAGGGGCATTTTGTTGCACTTTTAAGGAAAAAGGGAACACTGGTTCAGAATATTAAGTATGAACCGTCAGGAAAGAAGAAAATTCCGGATGAGATTAAAGAATTCCTTCAGGAATACGAAAATGTAACAGATACAGACAGAATCGAGATATCCGGAGAGAAAGTATATATACTTCCAAGACAGCTTGATAATCTTAAAGGAATAAGGGTTTTAAGGTCGGGGCTTTTACTGGGAGAGCTTAAAAAAAACAGATTTGAGCCAAGTCAGGCATTTGCCATGACAATTATGCCTGATAAGTATTCAACAGTTTGCAATCTCAAGGTTGATGATGTTAATGTTATTAAGTACCTTAAGGGAGAGACAATAGAGGTTGATGAGACAGATGTTAGGGGAAAAGCTAAAAATGTTCTTGTATGCGTTGATGGATATGCACTTGGATGGGGAAGACTTAATGGAACAACTATTAAGAATAAATACCTTCCGGGTTGGAGATGGATGTAATGAATATTAGAATTGATAAATATCTTGCTGATATGGGAATGGGCAGCAGAACAGAGATAAAAAATGACATCAGAAAAGGACTGGTGCTCTGTAACGGAAGCAAGGTTAAGTCCCCTAATGATAAAATTGATACTGAAAAAGATATTGTTTTATATAAGGGAGAGGAAGTAAAATATTACGAATATGAATACTTTCTGCTTAACAAACCTGCAGGTGTTATATCAGCAACGGAAGATAACAGGAGCAAGACGGTCCTAGACTTGATTACTGATAATAACAGAAAAGATTTGTTCCCGGTGGGAAGATTGGATAAGGATACAGAAGGGCTATTGCTTATTACCAATGACGGTGCCCTTGCTCATGAATTATTATCACCTAAGAAGCATGTTGATAAAACATATTATGTGGAGACTGACAGTCGCCTTACGGAAGAACATGTGAAAATATTTGCTGAGGGAGTAAGAGTTGATGAAGAGTTTGTTGCATTGAGTGCGGTTCTTTTGATTAAAGAAGCAAAAGACTCCGGTTCCAAGGCGTTGCTTACAATACACGAGGGTAAATTTCATCAGGTAAAGAGAATGATGGAAGCAGTGGGAAATACAGTTACATATTTAAAAAGAATCAGTATGGGACCACTTGTGTTGCCGGAAGATTTAGGTATTGGAGAATATAGAAGATTAAGCGAAGAAGAGATTAGTCTGTTAAAGGGGATAGATAATGTTTAGCAATGTTAAGGCAGTTTTATTTGATATGGATGGTACTATAGTTGATTCACTGTGGATGTGGAGAAGTATAGACAGGGAATTTCTTGGTTCAAGAAACATACCTATGCCTGAAAAATTACAGAAAAATATTGACGGTATGAGTTTTTCAGAGACTGCATGCTATTTTAAAGAAACTTTTAAGCTTGAAGAATCTGTAGAAGAAATAAAAGATATATGGAATCATATGGCGATGGATAAATACAGATATGAGGTTACTCTTAAAAAAGGAGTGAGAGAATTTCTTGAAAGTCTTAGGTCTAAAGGATATAAGATGGGAATAGCTACAAGTAATTCAAGAGAATTGGCAATGTGCTGTCTTGAGGCTTTAGGAATTGACGGATATTTTGATTCCATTGTTACTGCATGTGATGTGGGAGCAGGAAAGCCGGCACCGGATATTTATCTGAAATGTGCGGAGTTTTGTGAGGTTTCACCTGAGAATTGTATGGTGTTTGAAGATATTATTCAGGGAATAGAAGCCGGACATAATGCAGGAATGAAAGTCTGTGCAGTATATGATGAATATTCGAAGGATGATGACGTGCGTAAGCAGTCAATGGCGGATTATTACATAAATGATTATAATGAGATAGTAGGAAAGGTGACAGATATATAATGAAAATTGCAGTAGTAACAGGGGCATCTTCCGGAATCGGAAGGGAATTTGCAAGACAGATTTCTCAAAGATATGGAAAAATGGATGAAATATGGATTATAGCCAGACGAAAAGAACGTCTTCAGGAGTTAGAGCAGGAGTTAAGACTTAACGTAAGAATATTTGCCATGGACTTAACTAATAGCAACGATATGAATCAGTTTAAGGATTATCTGAAGGAGTACAGCCCTGATATAAAATTACTTGTTAATTGTGCGGGATATGGAAAAGTAGGAAGTTTTGAGGAACTTAATCTTGAAGAACAGTGTGGAATAATAGATATTAACTGCAAAGCACTGACTATGTTTACAGGTATGTGCCTTCCATATATATCATCTCATAGCCGAATTATTAATGTTGCAAGTGCAGCGGCATTTTGTCCACAGCCAAGATTTAACGTATATGCAGCAAGTAAGTCATATGTTCTCAGCTTTTCAAGAGCCTTGAACTGTGAGCTGAAGGAGCGTAAGATAACTGTTACTGCAGTATGTCCGGGTCCTGTTGATACAGAGTTTTTTGATATAGCCGGAGATAACAATAACGAGTTTAAAAAGAAATTAAGAGTACCTGTTGATAAAGTGGTGGATAAGGCTATTAGAGATGCAGCACTTGGTAACGAGGTTAGCGTATATGGTACGGTTATGAAAACAGCAGAACTGGGAAGTAAAATTGTACCACACAAATTACTTATGAAAATATTTAAATAGAGGATAAAGCAGTGAACAAAATTATACTAAAAGGTGAACCGGGATATAACAAAAACAGAAAGAAGAAGCTTATGTGGGGCTCGATTGTTGGATTCTTATTAATGTTTCTTCTTTTTATATCAGGTTACCTGATTTATGGAACAGCCAAAAATCTTATAACAATAGGGGCAGTAATTGTTGTACTTCCTACCACAAAGATTTATGTACAGTATCTGATGCTTTCATGGAAGAATAATGCAGACCCGGAATTTTTAGGGAAAATCAAGTTAGAAAATCCTAACTTAAAAATTGTATGTGAATTACAGGTGACAGGTTCAGAGAAGAATTTTGAAATTATGTATCTTGCAATAAGCAAGAATAATGATATAGTAGCATATACAGCCAATCCAAAAACGGATTTATCTAAATTTGAAAAAGCTGTTACTAACTTTCTTAATTATTATAATTGGGATACTAAGGTAAAGCTCTATGGCGACATTGAAGGTTTCAGCACACATCTTAAGGAACTTTCAGCAGAATCAGGAGAAGTTAATCCGGAAGAGAAGGAACACATGGAAACAGTATTTGAAAAACTGTCCATTATGAGTATATAAGATGAGAGAATTTATTATAGGAAGTAATGAAGCCGGTCAGAGATTTGACAAGTACCTGATTAAATTATTGAAAAATGCAGGTACCGGCTTGATTTTTAAACAAATCAGAAATAAAAATATTGTTCTTAACGGAAAAAAAGCCAAGGGCAACGAAATTCTTAATGAAAAAGACGTTGTCCGTGTTTTTATGTCTGATGAAACCATAGAAAAATTTATGGGACAGGTAGAAATTGTTCATATAGATGGCAATGATATTCTTAATGTAGTATACGAGGATGATAATGTTCTTATTGCGGATAAACCGGTAGGTGTGCTGTCCCAGAAAGCAACTGATAAGGATATATCCATGAACGAATATCTTATCGAATATCTTGTAAGAAAAGGTTTTTCTAAGGAAACGCTTGCTACCCTAAGACCTGCATTCTGCAACAGGCTGGATAGAAACACAAGCGGACTTATGATAGCCGGGAAATCTCTTAAAGGGTTGCAGAAGATTTCAGAAATGATAAAGGATAGGAGTGTCAGAAAGTTCTATCTTGCAATAGTAAAAGGGCACGTTAAGAAATCAACCCGAATAGAAGGTTACCTGCGCAAGGATGAGAAAAATAACATTGTGAAAATAACCAAAGAGAAGACAGAAGGTGGGGACTACATTGTAACATCTTATGAGCCTGTTGCGGTCAATGATGAAATGACGTTATTAAAGGTTGAACTTATTACCGGAAAGACCCACCAGATAAGGGCTCACCTCTCAAGTATAGGACATCCTCTTTTGGGGGATCCAAAATATGGAGATATACAGTGGAATAAGAAGAATAATGTAAGTATGCAGATGCTGCATTCCTATGAAGTGATATTCCCTGAGATTACCGGCGAATTAAGTGAAATATCTGAAAAGACTGTAAGAAGTTTATATCCGGAATCTTTTAAAAAGTTTTTTAAGGAGATTTAATATGGCACACTCAAGAGGATTAAGGGGTTCGCTTTTGGAAGAAATGATTAATATGAGTAATGAGGTGTATAGAAAGAACGGGCTTGCTCTTATTCAAAAGGTACCCACACCCATTACACCTATTAATATTGATAAAGAAACAAGGCATATAACGCTTGCATATTTTGAACAAAAAAGTACTGTTGATTATATAGGTGTTGTTCAGGGTATACCTGTGTGCTTTGATGCAAAAGAATGTAACAGTGATAATTTTTCACTACAGAATCTTCATGAACACCAGTTTGATTTTATGACAGATTTTGAAAAACAGGATGGAATAGCATTCGTGCTACTTTACTATACACATAGAGACGAAAAATACTATATTCCATATAAAGATATTAAGAAATTTGTTGAGCGTGCCGCAGGTGGCGGGCTGAAGCATTTTAAATATGATGAAATAGATAAGACTTATCTGATAGGTAGAAAAGGTGGAGTACTGGTACATTATCTTGAGCAGTTACAAAAGGATTTGGATGCAAGAGGTTGACAACAGAAAAAAAGTATGATATATTTTCGTGTATTAATAAGGTAGTACTCTACTATGATAAAGTAAAAATGGAGGAAACATCATGGAAAAGCAATTATTACATACACCGGACGGTGTACGAGATATATATAATGGAGAATGTGAAGATAGACTTATAATAGAATCATGTATACATAATGTGTTCAGAAGTTATGGTTATCAGGATATTAAGACTCCGTCTTTTGAATTTTTTGACGTGTTTAATAAGGACAGAGGTTCGGTAGCAGCCAATAATATGTACAAGTTTTTTGACAGAGATAATAACACAATGGTAATGAGACCGGATATTACACCGGGAATTGCAAGATGTGCGGCTAAATATTACGAGAATGAAACATCACCGCTCAGATTATGTTATCTTGGAAATACCTTTATTAACAGTTCAAAATATCAGGGAAGACTTAAGGAGAATACTCAGGCTGGATGTGAATTAATCGGTGATTCTTCTGATAGGGCGGATGCTGAAATGATAGCACTTCTTATAGAATCAATTCTCAGTACAGGGCTTAAAGAATTTCAGGTTGAAGTTGGACATGTTGGTTTCTTTGATGGTATTGCAGCGGAAGCAGGCCTTAGTGATGAGGCAGTAAGTGCAATGAAGGAGATTATAAGAAATAAGAACCTGTTTTCTATTGAGACTCTGCTTGATAAAGAAAATGTTGCTGATGAATACAAGGATGTATTTTTCCGTCTTCCACAGATGTTTGGTGATGCATCAATTCTTGATGATGCAGCGGGAATGACAGCGAATTTAACAGCACTGAATGCAATTAATCACTTAAAAAGAGTATATGAACTTCTTACGGTATATGGATTTGAGAAATATGTTACTTTCGACCTTGGTGTATTAAGTGAACTTGATTATTATACAGGTGTTATTTTTAAGGCATATACATATGAGGTTGGTGAGCCAATTGCAAATGGAGGAAGATATGACAGCCTTATTGGACAGTTTGGGTCTGACAAGGCATCAATCGGATTTGGGATAACTGTTGATTTTCTACATCTTGCAATTATGCGTCAGGAAATTAAGATTAAAAAAGCGACTATGCCTAAGCTTATACTGTGTGATGATGCTAATCTTAATAAAGCTATTATTCTTGCAGGAGCTATGAGAGCTAAGGGAATCAGTGCAGTTGTTTCTGATAAGGAATATAACAGAGACAGATTTGATGAAATAATTGAGATTAATGACGATATTCTTGAAAGGTACGGTATCAAATAATGAGATATATTACATTTGCTCTTGCGAAAGGGCGTCTGGCTAAGAAAGCCATGGAAATAATGGAACGCATAGGTATTACCTGTGAAGAGATGAAGGATGAAAAGACGAGAAAACTTATATTTGTCAACGAGGAACTTGGACTTAAATTTTTCCTTGCAAAAGCATCAGATGTTCCTACATATGTTGAATACGGTGCCGCAGATATTGGTATTGTAGGAAGAGATACACTTCTTGAAGAACGCAGAAAGCTCTACGAGGTATATGACCTTGGAATTGGAAAATGCAGAATGTGTGTATGCGGTCCTGAGAGTGCAAGGGAACTTCTTAAAAATCATGAACTGATAAGGGTTGCATCCAAGTACCCTCATATTGCCAAGGATTACTTTTATAATGTAAAACATCAGACGGTAGAGATTATTAAACTTAATGGCTCTGTTGAACTTGCGCCTATAGTAGGTCTTTCAGAGGTAATCGTTGATATTGTAGAGACTGGTGCAACACTTAAGGAGAACGGACTTGGTGTTCTTGAAGAAATCTGTGATCTTTCAGCTAGAATGGTAGTTAACCAGGTCAGTATGAAGATGGAGAATAAGAGAATTTCTGATATTATTGATAAATTAAGAAAACTTGATGAGTAAAGGATTGATAAAATGAGAATTTTAGAACTTAATGAAGATACTAAAAAGGATATTTTGACTAATCTTTTAAAGAGAAGTCCTAACAGCTATGGAGAATACGAAGGAAGAGTAGCTGATATTATTGAAGCGGTTAAGACTAAGAAGGACGAGGCAATATTTGATTACACCCGTCGTTTTGACGGATATGAGCTTAATGGAGATAATATTCTTGTTACTGAAGAGGAAATTAAAGCAGCCTACGAGGAAATTGATCCTGCTCTTGTAGAGATAATCAGAAAGGCTTTAGTTAATATAAGAGATTATCATGCAAGACAGAGAAGAAACAGTTGGTTTGATTCTACTTCAAAAGGAACAATTCTCGGTCAGAAGATTACACCACTTCAGAGAGTGGGTGTATATGTTCCGGGCGGAAAAGCAGCATATCCTTCATCAGTACTTATGAATGTAATGCCTGCCAAGGTTGCAGGAGTTGACGAAATCATTATGACAACTCCTCCGGGAAAGGATGGCAAAATATATTGTGGTACACTTGTGGCAGCGAAAGAAGCAGGCGTTGATAAGATTTACAAAGTAGGCGGAGCACAGGCAATAGCAGCCCTGGCGTATGGAACAGAAAGTATTCCTAAGGTAGATAAAATCGTTGGACCGGGCAATATCTATGTTGCTCTTGCAAAAAAGGCTGTATACGGACAGGTTGGAATTGATTCCATTGCCGGACCTAGTGAAATTATGGTGCTTGCTGATGAAACTGCTAATCCAAGATATGTAGCGGCGGATATGCTTTCTCAGGCTGAGCATGACGAACTTGCATCGGCAATTCTTGTTACAACATCAAGAGAACTTGCTAATAAGGTATCTGAAGAAGTTGATGGATTTACTAAGGTTCTTTCAAGACAGGATATTATAGAAAAATCACTTGAAAACTATGGATATATTTTGATTGCTAAGGATATGGATGAGGCAATAGATGTTGTTAATGAAATTGCTACGGAACATCTTGAAATTGTAACAAAGGATCCATTCCAGACAATGACTAAGGTAAGAAATGCAGGCGCAATTTTCCTTGGGGAATACTCATCAGAACCTCTCGGAGATTATTTTGCCGGACCTAACCATGTGCTTCCTACTAACGGAACCTCCAAATTCTTCTCACCGCTTGAAGTGGACGACTTTATTAAGAAATCAAGTATAATTTCTTATTCGAGAGAAGCGTTAATGGAAATACATGAAGATATAGAAGCCTTTGCAAAGGCTGAAGGCCTTACTGCACATGCTAATTCAATCAGTGTAAGATTTGAATAATATACGGAGGATTATTTATGGGAAGATTTGCTAAGATTAACAGAAAAACCTCAGAAACAGATATAGAGATTATGCTTGAACTTGATGGCAAGGGCGACGCAATGGTGGATACCGGAATCGGTTTTTTTGACCATATGCTTATAAGCTTTGCAAAGCATGGTCTTTTTGACCTTAAATTAAAGGTTAAAGGCGACCTTGAGGTCGATTGCCATCATACAATTGAGGATACGGGTATTGCACTTGGTGAAGCAATTAAGAAAGCCCTTGGAGATAAGAAATCTATTAAGAGATATGGCTCATTCCTTCTTCCGATGGATGAAAGTCTTGTGATGTGTGCAATTGATCTTTCGGGAAGACCATACCTTGTATTTGATGGAGAATTTCCTGTTGAAAGAGTAGGATATTTTGATACGGAAATGGTTAGGGAATTTTTCTACGCTATATCGTATTCTGCGGGAATGAATCTTCATATTAAAGAGATGTACGGTTCTAACGCACATCACATTATAGAAGCAATGTTCAAAGGCTTTGCAAGAGCCCTTGATGAAGCTGTCACAATAGATGAACGTGTAAACGGACTTCCATCAACGAAAGGAGCTTTATAAGATGCAGTTATATCCGGCTATTGATATGAAGGACGGTAAATGCGTCCGTTTAAAACAGGGAGAATTTAAGGATGTTACGGTTTATTGTGATGAACCGTATCTTGTGGCACGCTATTTTGAAGAAAAAGGCGCAAGCTTTATTCATTTGGTTGACTTAGACGGAGCACTTATGGGACATTCTGTTAACGAGGAAGCAATTAAGAAAATAGTTGCATCTGTGAGTATTCCTTGTGAGCTTGGTGGCGGAATTAGAACCATGGAGGATATCGAAAGAGTACTTTCATATGGTATAAGCAGAGTTATTATAGGAACTAAAGCTGTTAAGAATCCTGAATTTGTAAAGGAAGCTGTTGAGCGATTTGGTGCTGACAGAATCGTAGTAGGCGTTGATGCCAAAAATGGAATGGTAGCTATTGAAGGTTGGGGGGAAGTGTCTGACAGGACCGCATTGTCCCTCTGCATGTCTATGAAGGATATGGGTGTAAAATCCATTGTGTATACAGATATTTCTAAAGACGGAATGCTTATGGGACCAAATGTTGCAATGACCAGAGAACTTACTGAAAAAACAGGACTTGAGATAATTGCATCAGGTGGTGTTTCAGGAATGGATGATTTGAAAAATCTTGATGATGCAGGAATTAAGGGTGCGATTATTGGAAAAGCGATTTATGAGAATCGAATTGACATAGGAGAGGCTGTAGCACAGTTTGAAAAGAATATAATATCAATTCCATTTTCTAAGCTGAAGCTTAATGAAGCAGGAATGATACCGGCAATTGTGCAGGATTATAAGACCGGTGAGGTGCTTATGCTTGCATATATGAATGAAGAAGCCTACAATATGACCCTTGAAACCGGTAGGATGACATATTACAGCAGAAGCAGAAACGAAATCTGGGTTAAGGGACTTACATCGGGACATTTTCAGTATGTGGAAAGTCTTCATCTGGATTGTGATAATGATACGCTTTTAGCTAAGGTAAAGCAGGTAGGCAATGCCTGCCATACAGGTGCGTATTCATGTTTCTTTAAAAGAGTAAAATAGGAGTATCTTATGAAAAAAGCATTGGTTACAAGATATAAAAATAAAATATTGTATATGCTTTTGGAAGATAACAAGGAAGTAGAAGTTGATATATATGACAATGATGAAGAACTCATATATAACAATATCTACGTTGCAAGAGTAAAGGATGTTGTACCCAACATTAATTCTGCGTTTTTGGAAATTGCTCCGGGGAAGGTATGTTATTTTTCCCTTGATGAGAAAAATGTATTATTCCTTAACAGGAAAAATACTACCAAGGTATGCGAAGGAGACCTTATTCTTGTTCAGGTAGTTAAGGATGCAGTTAAAACCAAGGCTGCGGTCGTATCCTGTGAAATTAATCTTTCGGGAAAATATGTTGTTTTGACAGTAGGAAAGGGAGGATTTATCGGTGTGTCTCACAAAATTGCCGATAAAGAAAGAGTCACTCATATAAAACAACTTGTCAGCTCATATGTTACGGAAGAATATGGATTGGTCGTAAGAACTGATGCAGAGCATGCCGCGGATGAGGATATTCTGGCGGAGATTAACGGTCTTACAGAGGAATATAAAAATATTCTTAAAATAGCAGGAACGAGAACTGCTTTTACGCTTATCAAAAAGAATGAATCGCCGCTTAGTCTTAATCTTAATAATGCCCATCTTGAAGATGGCGATGAAATTGTAACGGATGATGTTGAAATATACAATGAAATTCTTGCAGAAAACAGCAATGCAGGAGTAAGGCTTTACGAAGATAAGGAAATAAGTCTTATGAGAGCCTATTCCATTGAGACCAGAATAGATAAAATCTTATCTAAAAATGTGTGGCTTAAAAATGGCGGTTATCTTGTAATTGAACCTACGGAGGCGCTTACTGTAATAGATGTTAACACAGGCAAGTTTGACGGAAAAGAAAAGGATAGGGAAGAAACATTTCTTAAAATTAACCTTGAAGCATCTAAGGAAATTGCAAGACAGTTAAGACTTAGAAATATATCAGGAATTATTCTTGTAGATTTTATAAATATGAAAAATCCGGACAATAGAAAAATTCTTATCTCTGATTTGGAAAAACAGTTATATAAGGATAGAATTCCGACCAGATTCGTGGACTTTACTAAATTGGGGCTTGCGGAGGTAACGAGACAGAAGAAAAAGAAACCTGTTTACGAACTGTTTATGTGAAATATTTTTATAAAACAGTTGACAAAATAATTTCAACAATATATATTATTAGAGTGTGCCGCACAACGAGGTTATAAGTATTGGGAGACCAATCACCGAAGTTGGCGAGTATTGATAATAGGAGGAAGCCAATATGTACGCAATTATTGCAACAGGTGGTAAGCAGTACAAAGTATCTGAAGGCGACATTATCAAGATTGAGAAGCTTGGAAAGGCAGAAGGCGAATCTGTAACTTTCGATAAAGTTCTTCTCGTAAGTGATAAGGAGACAGTTGTTGGTAATCCAACAGTAGCTGGAGCTACAGTTACAGCGTCTGTTGTATGTGAAGGCAAGGACAAGAAGGTCATTGTTTACAAATACAAGAGAAAAACAGGATACCACAAGAAGAACGGTCATAGACAGTTATTCACTAAAGTTAAGATTGACAAGATCAACGCTTAATTTGGAGAATGTTATATGACGAATATAACTTTTTATATTAAATCAGATGATTCAATTATCGGATTTAAGTCAAAAGGACACGCAGGATATGGCGTGAGAGGAACTGACGTAGTATGTGCTTCAGTTTCAATACTTCTTATTAATACGGTTAACGCAATTGAGAAGCTTACGGCGGACAAGTGCAGTTACAAGATTAATGACAGAAGAGCAACTATTGATTTCGAGATGGACACTGTAGGCGAACATTCTCAGACACTTCTTAAGGCATTACGCCTTGGTGTAGAAGGTATCGCAGGTGAATATCCCGGAAATGTTACCATAAAGATTGAGGAGGTGTAACACTCATGTTAAAACTTAACCTTCAGTTTTTCGCTCACAAAAAGGGCGTTGGTTCTACTAAGAATGGTAGAGATTCTGAATCTAAGAGATTAGGTGCAAAGAGAGCTGACGGACAGTTCGTATTAGCTGGAAATATTCTTTACAGACAGCGTGGAACTAAGATTCTTCCAGGCGTTAACGTTGGACGTGGCGGTGATGATACATTATTCGCAACAGTTGACGGTGTTGTAAGATTCGAGAGAAAGGGCAGAGACAAGAAACAGGTTTCTGTATATCCAGTAGCATCAGAACAGTAAAAAGAGCTAAGCTCCAAGTCTTAATGATTTGGAGCTTTTCTTAGATATTAGCATATCAGAAGGAGAGATAGCCATGTTTGCAGATTATGCAAAAATATTTATAAAATCAGGCAAGGGTGGAGACGGACACGTAAGTTTTCGTCGTGAACTTTTTGTTGCAGCCGGTGGACCGGACGGTGGAGACGGTGGTCGTGGCGGTGCAATTGTTTTTGAAGTTGACAAAGGTATGAATACCCTTAATGAATATCGTCATGTCCGCAAATATGTTGCTGAAAGTGGCGAAGAGGGCGGAAAGAGAAATTGCCACGGAAAAGATGGGGAAGATTTAGTGCTTAAGGTACCGGAAGGTACGGTTATTAAGGATGATGAAACCGGCAAAGTAATTGCGGATATGTCTAATGGGAATATGAGAGAAGTAGTCTTAAAAGGTGGTCGTGGCGGCAAGGGCAATAAGAACTATGCTACGGCAACCATGCAGGTTCCTAAATACGCACAGCCGGGCGGAGAAGCAAGAGAGCTGTGGGTAAGACTTGAACTTAAGGTTATTGCTGATGTAGGACTTGTGGGATTTCCGAATGTTGGAAAGTCCACATTGCTTTCTATGGTAAGTAATGCAAGACCGAAGATTGCCAATTATCATTTTACAACTCTTAATCCTAATCTTGGAGTTGTAGACCTTGATGGGGCTGACGGATATGTAATTGCAGATATTCCGGGACTTATTGAAGGGGCATCAGAGGGAGTGGGACTGGGACACCAGTTTTTAAGACATATTGAGAGATGTAAGGTAATTATTCATATGGTTGATGCAGCTTCTTCAGAGGGTAGGGATCCTATAGAAGATATTAATACAATCAATGCAGAGCTTGAGGCATATAATCCTGAACTGCTTAAGAGACCACAGGTTATTGCCGCTAATAAAACAGACCTTATATTCTCAGAGGATGAAGATCCTGTTCAGAAAATCAGAGACGAATTTGAACCAAAGGGAATTAAAGTATTTCCTATTTCTGCAGCGACTAAGAAAGGCCTTAAAGAACTTTTGTATGCTGTAAGAAATATGCTTGATTCGCTTGACCCTGAACCAATTGTGTATGAAAAAGAATATTTCCCTGAAGAAATGTACGATAAAACAGAACCAATCGATGTATATAAAGCTGATGAGCATGCTTTTGTCATTGAAGGTCCAAGAGTGGACAGAATGCTTGGTTATACCAATCTTGATGATGAAAAAGGATTTGCGTTCTTCCAGAAATTCATGAAAGAACAGGGAATAATTGATAAATTAGAAGAACTTGGTATCGAAGAAGGGGATACAGTATATCTGGGCGACCTTGAATTCGATTATTACAGATAAATGAGGTGAATACTATGACAACAAAACAGAGAGCATATTTAAAAGGACTTGCAATGACAATTGAACCGATTTTTCAGTGTGGAAAGTCATCAGTAACACCTGAATTCATTCAGGCAGTGTCAGAAGCACTTGAAAAAAGAGAACTTATTAAAATAAGTGTGCTTCAGAACTGTGCGGATGATCCTAAGGAATTGGGAATTATGATTTCTGAAAGAACCCGTTCGCAGCTTGTTCAGGTTATCGGTAAGAAAATCGTAATTTATAAAGAAGCTAAGAATGAGAAGAATAGAAAAATTGTTCTTCCTAAAGCAACTAAGAAACAGAACTAAGGTGTAATATGAAAGATATAAGTGTGGGAATTTTCGGAGGGACCTTTGACCCTATTCATAATGGACATATAAAACTTGCTTTAACGGCATACAGAGAGCTATGTCTTGATAAAGTGATTATTATTCCTGCTTATATTCCACCTCACAAAACGGAGAATAAGATAACTGATGAGATTCACAGGGTTAATATGACAAGACTTGCAGTAGAAGAATATCCTTTTATAGAGGTGTCAACACTTGAGATTGACAGAAAAGGAAAATCTTATACAGCGGATACGTTAACCGCGCTTAAGGAACAATATAACAGACTTGTTTTTATATTAGGCGCTGATTCTTATATGGCGCTTGAAGGGTGGTATCATCCGGAAATTATATTTAAAAAAGCAGAAATTGCCTGTGCATACAGGGATGGTATCGATAGGACTGTTCTTATGGAAATGGCTGATAAGTATGAGAGACAGTATAATGGCGTGTCACATATACTTGGCATGCCGGATACGGATATCAGTTCTACTGATATAAGGAGAATGATATCACAGGATGAAGATGTTAAGGGGCTTGTGCCTGATATAGTAATGACATATATTAAGGATAATAAATTATATGAAGAAATATGATTTGGATAAAATTGAAGAAGTAATCAGTAAAAAGGTTGATGTTAAGAGAATGGCCCATTCTGTTGCCGTGAAGAATACAGCGGCTTGTCTTGCTATGAAGCATGGATATGAGGCAGGTATGAGGGCAGAAGAACATAAGGACTTTATTCATATGGCAATGGTTGCAGGAATTTTGCATGACAATGCAAAATGTGTAAGTGACAGTGATATGCTTGCAGCCTGTGAAGAGGCGTGTGTATATGCCAATCCATACGAGAAACGTAATCCTTTCCTGTTGCATGCCAAGCTTGGAGCGTATTACGCAGCACATTTTTTCGGTGTTGAAGAAAGTGAAATTATTTCAGCGATTGCCTGTCATACCGTTGGCAGAGAAAACATGACTTTGCTTGATAAAATTATCTTTATTGCTGATTATATTGAACCATTACGCAATAAGCAGAGAGATCTTGATGAGGTAAGGTATCTTGCTTTTACTGATGTTGACAGATGTGTGTTCAAAATACTTAATGATACATTATGCTATCTGGCAGAAAATCATAAGGAAATAGATGACGCAACAGTCAAAACGAGAGATTTTTATAAAAGAGTAATAGAAGAGAAAGAAAAGAATGGATAAGATTTTAAAAAATATTGTTGAATCTATAGAAGATAAAAAAGGTGAGAATATTAGAGTGATTGATGTAACAGGTATTACCGAGGTTACGGATTATATGATTATTGCATCCGGAAACAATACCAATCAGGTGCAGGCAATATGTGATAATGTTACAGAAAATCTTGCAAAGGAATTTTCAATAATTCCTAAGCATACGGAAGGATACCACAATGCAGAATGGATTCTTGTGGATTGTGGTGATTATATAATCCATGTTTTTGACAAGGACCAGAGGATGTTCTATAATATTGAAAGAATATGGAGCGATGGTAAGGAAGTTGAAATATAACATATGGCAACAGCATTAGAATATCTTGAATCATTAAATTCATTAGGAAGTGTACCCGGTCTTGCTTCTATTAAGGAGCTTCTTTTTAGACTTGATAATCCACACAGACAATTAAAGATAATTCATATATCAGGTACCAACGGCAAAGGCTCGGTTGGTGCCTTTGTTGACCGTATTTTACTGACAGGGGGATATTCTACAGGCAGATTTTCATCCCCTGCTGTTATGAATCCTTATGAGATAATAAGAATTAACGGTATGGACATTACAGAAAAGGAACTGAGTCCTGTGATTAGCAAGATAGAAGCGGTTTGTAAAAAAATGGAAACTGACGGACTTCCACATCCCACCCGTTTTGAGGTTGAGACTGCTGCCGCGTTCATGATTTTTGCTGATAAAAAAACAGATTATGCAATAATAGAATGTGGAATGGGTGGGGCATTGGATGCAACCAATGTTTCTGATAAAATTGAATGCGGAGTTATTACTTCCATATCCATGGACCATGTTGGATTTCTGGGTCACAGTCTTGAGGAAATTGCAACACAGAAAGCAGGAATAATTAAAGAAGGTTGTTTCGTAATTACAACAGATTCTAATGACTGTGTAATGGATATTTTTAAAAGCGAGACAGTTAAAAACCAGGGAAGGCTTGTTGTTGCAGATTCCAAGATGATATCAGAGGTTATCTATGATTCTGATAATATGGTTACAGAATTTTCCTATGGCAGATATAAGAATATTCGAATAAGGCTTGGTGGTACATACCAGTGTCATAATGCAATTATTGCAATTGAAACCATAAAAGCTATTATTGAAAGGGGAGGGGCTATTTCTGACGAAGCAATATATAAGGGACTATATGATACGGTATGGTCGGGGAGATTTGAGAGAATACATAGAAGTCCAGAATTTATAATAGACGGAGCACATAATCCGGCAGGCGCCAAGGCCTTGGCAAAGTCAATTGAAGCTTATTATCCTGATAAAAAATTTGTGTTCATTATAGGTATTTTTAAGGATAAAGACGCTTTAGGGATACTTGATGAAATTTTGCCTTATGCTGCAAAAATTATAACAATAGAGACTCCTTCAAATGAACGTGCATTGGATTGTAAAACACTTGCAGATATTATAAAAAATAATTATAATATTCCTATAAGTTTTTTTGAAAATATTAGTATGGCTGTTGAACATGCTTTTGAGTTATGCGATGAGGAATGTGGTATTGTTGCCTGCGGTTCATTATCCAATCTTAGAAGAATTAAAGAAGAGGTAAGTAAGTATGCTGATAGGAGGAAAGGAATTTAAAGACGGACATACTCATGTGATGGGTATTTTGAATGTAACGCCGGATTCGTTTTCTGACGGAGGCAGGTATACCGAGAGTGATAAGGCTATTTTACAGGCTGTCAGAATGATAGATGAAGGTGCGGGAATTATAGATGTTGGCGGAGAGTCTACGAGACCCGGGTATGTTCAGATATCGGACCAGGAAGAAATAGAACGTGTGTGTCCGATTATAGAAAGGATTAAGAAGGAAACGGGAATGCCGGTTTCTCTTGATACATATAAAGGGAAGGTTGCAAGGGCAGGAATACTTGCCGGAGCGGATATGATTAATGATATATGGGGTTTAAAATATGATTCGGATATGGCCGGGATTGTTGCTGAGAATAAGGTGGCATACTGCCTTATGCATAACAGGAACAATACAGAATACAATGATTTCCTAAATGATGTTTTTAGTGATATTAGCGAATCAATTGTAATAGCTCATGATGCCGGAATATCAGATGAACAGATAATACTCGATCCCGGAGTTGGTTTTGGAAAGAATTATGAACACAATCTGATGGTAATTAAGAATCTTCACAGATTCAGGGAGCTTGGTTATCCGGTACTTCTTGGTGCATCAAGAAAATCGGTTATCGGAATAGCACTTGATCTTCCTAAAGAAGAAAGAGTTGAGGGGACAATTGCAACAAGTGTCATTGCAACGATTAATGGATGCAGATTTGTAAGGGTTCATGATGTAAAGGAGAACTATCGGGCAATAAAGATGACGGAGGAAATTTATGGACGAAATTATCATTGACAAATTAAGAGTGTTTTGTAAACACGGAGTTTATGCTGAGGAACAGACAACAGGACAGAATTTTTATGTGTCTGCAAGGGTTTTTATGGAAACGTATATTGCAGGTATAACGGATGACCTTGAGAATACGGTTAATTATGCAGGTATGTGTCACCTTATAGCAGATTATATGCAGGATACAAGATATAATCTTATCGAAGCTGTTGCAGAGAATCTTGCGGCATATATTCTTAACTTCAGCCCAATTATTAAGGGCGTTGAATTGACAATCAGCAAGCCAGAGGCACCTGTCGATCTTCCATTTGAAGATATAAGAGTTAAGGTATCGAGACAGTGGAAGAGAGCATATATTTCTTTTGGCTCAAATGTTGGAGACAGAGAGAAGCATATTCAGAATGCAATTGAGAAAATTGGTGATAATAATGCGATTAGAATTGTCAAAGTGTCACCTATTATTACATCTAAGCCATATGGTAACGTTGAACAGGAAGATTTCCTTAACGGATGTATGCTCATTGAGACCTTTATGCGTCCGGAATTCCTGCTTAACTTCCTTAATCAGATAGAGCTTGAGGAAGGAAGAGTAAGATCAGAGCATTGGGGTCCAAGAACGCTGGATTTGGATATTATTTTGTATGAGGATGAAATTATCCATACAGACAGATTGGTTGTGCCTCATATAGATATGCATAACAGAGAGTTTGTTCTTCAGCCTTTGTGCGAAATTGCACCATATGCATATCATCCGGTGTTTAACAAGACTGCACAGCAGCTTTTATTTGACTATAGAAACAGATAATCAGAGGTGGAATTGTGTATCGTGAATTAAAAGTTAAGAAAGAAGACTCGCAGAGTTTTATAGGAACTATTTTTGTCAGCCTTCTGCTTTTAGGCATTGGTGCAGGATTATTTATTCTTGCTAACTCCATTAATAAAGGCTCGGTTCAGAGTTCTAACGGAGGTAATCCGGCAACAGCGTACCTGATAATAGGAATGGGAGCATTATTCCTGGTATGTGGCGTTATATGTGTTTTTTATATGTTCAAGCCAATTATGAAGTATAATGCAGAAGTAACAGATGTTATTTATGAATTTTACTATGAGACAAGAATTACATATATCAAATTCAAAGTCAGTGTATCAGGTAAGAATACTAATTCAAAGAGAACTTTCTGCGCATATCTTGAGGGCGAACAGAATATAGAAGTGGGCTCGTCATGCACATTGTATGTTAAGGAGTTTAACTGGAGAGTTAAAGGCGCTAATTTTTATCAGATTGAAAGTGGTGCGTCTGATACAGTTGTAGGTATAACAATGGTGCCTACATATATAGGTATTTTTATGGTGCTTTACCTGCCTCTTGGCGGTCTTATATTTAAAGGTATTACAGGTGGTATGGACCTTATCACCGTAAGCGGGATAGCTGTATTTGGTTTAAGTGCTTTTATCGGTACTTTTATGCTGATAAAGTGGCGAAGAGTGATAAAATTATATTCAAATAAAGTGAGTGTAGGAAGAGTCTCTGATTATGATGCTTATTTTGCTGATTTGGACAGAGAGATTATGGGAGAAGCAAGGGAAGAAGCAAGGGCGGAACGCGGTATTTCTGAACCGGATTATTACGAACAGCCTGTAACTAAGCGTGAATTATTTAAGATATATTCAAGCACTGACGAATATCTCATCAAAAATGACAGGGATATTACCGAATTCAGATTTGTTAAGATATCTGATAATGAATATGAGCTTAGAAATGACAGAGCAGAAGTGATAAGTACTTTTGTTAAAGATTTTCTTAAAGGCATAACATTTCAGAATGGTGACAGCGATATTAATTTAAATTGTGCATATGAGATAAGTGGTGCATCATATTGTGTGGAAGCATCGGCAGGAACTTCCAGATTTTTCAAAATCAAGAGTACCAATGGTGTTGAGGCAGCATATTTATTTGACAAAAATGACCATTATCTTATGAGATTTGCAAATTCAGCAGACGAGATTACAGAGTTGAAAATTGCCTTAGGTATACTTACTGTGAACTAAAAGTATACATAGAGAAAATACGCTGTCGAATGCTGTCAAAACATTATAAATGTTGCGATTTTTTATTGTTGAATAAGGTATTTTGCTATTATATAATCATCCTGTTGCAAAAAAAGTAAAATGGAGGATGAAATTAATGGGGAAAATAACTTGTGCAATAGCAGACGATAATATTAGAATGCTGCAGTTACTTAATGACGTGGTTGCTACTGAACCATCAATTGAAAATGTCGGAAATGCAAAGGATGGAGAGGAATTATTTGCGCTTATCAAGTCGAAATCACCGGATGTTGTGCTACTTGATTTGATAATGCCTAAAATCGACGGACTTACAGTGATGGAGAAGGTTAACGAGAATAAGAATATTCAGAAGAAACCGACTTTTATCATAATTTCTGCAATTGGGAATGAAAGAATTGCTGAAGATGCGTTTAATCTGGGTGCAGATTATTACATTATGAAGCCTTTTGATAACAATGCTCTATTGAACAGAATAAGAAATATTAAGAACAGTATGTCGAGAAACGGAACTGTTTTTAAGAATGTAAAACAGACTGTTGTCGAGCAGAGTGCGGATAGAGAGAATAATCTGGAGAATGACATAACCGGTATAATTCATGAAATTGGAATACCTGCCCATATTAAGGGGTATCAGTATCTGAGAGAAGCAATTTTTATGGTGGTAAGAGACATGGATATGCTTAACTGTATAACTAAGGTTTTGTATCCAACAATCGCCAAGAAATTTCAGACAACATCAAGCAGAGTAGAGCGTGCAATCAGACATGCCATTGAGGTGGCGTGGAGCAGAGGGAAGATAGAAGTGATTGATGAATTATTCGGATATACTGTCAATAATGGCAAGGGTAAGCCTACTAATTCAGAGTTTATTGCATTAATATCTGACAAAATAAGATTAGAGTATAAATTAAGATAAAAATAAGTTTAATTTATATAATTATTATGATATAATGTCCTTATATAAAGTGTTACGGAGGGAACTCGATGAAGAACGTGTTATTTATTGCATCAGAAGCAGCACCTTTTATTAAAACAGGCGGACTTGCTGATGTTGTCGGAAGTTTACCGAAATATTTTGATAAGAGTCAGTATGATGTAAGGGTAATGATACCGAAATACAGATGTATGCCTCAGCATTTTAAGGACCAGATGAGATATATCACTAATTTTTACGTGGATTTGGCATGGAGAAGCCAGTATGTTGGTCTGTTTGAAATGGATTATGATGGTGTGAAATTCTATTTTATTGATAATGAATTTTACTTTGATGGTTTTAAGCCATACGGATATATCCATCAGGATATTGAGAAATTTGGATTTTTCTGTAAGGCATCATTATCAGCAATTCCACTTACCGGTTTCAGACCTGATATAATACATTGTCATGACTGGCAGACAGGTATTATTCCGGTATATCTTAAGGAACGATTCCATGAAGGTGAATTTTACAGAAATATGAAATCAGTTATGACGATTCATAATCTTAAGTTCCAGGGTATTTATGATATGAAGACTATTAAGGATGTAACAGGTCTTCCGGATTCATATTTTACTCCGGATAAACTTGAAGCGTATAAGGATGCTAACTTCCTTAAGGGTGGTCTTGTATATGCTGATAAGCTTACAACTGTAAGCAGAAGCTATGCAGATGAGATTAAGACTCCTTTCTATGGTGAGAAGCTTGACGGTCTTATGCGTGCAAGATCTCATGACCTTTGGGGTATTGTTAATGGTATTGATTATAATGAGTTTAATCCTGAGACCGATTTCAGGATTCCTCATCACTATAATCAGAGAACTTTCCGTAAGGAGAAGGTTAAGAATAAAATGGACCTTCAGAGAGAACTTGGTCTGGAAGTTAATCCGCACAAGTTTATGGTTGGTATTGTATCAAGACTTACTGACCAGAAGGGCTTTGATTTAATTGCATATGTGATGGATGAATTGTGTTCAGATGATATGCAGCTTGTAGTTGTAGGAACCGGTGAAGAGAGATACGAGAATATGTTCAGACATTTTGACTGGAAATACAACAATCGCGTATCAGCTAATATTTACTATTCAGAGGATATGTCTCATAAGGTATATGCTTCCTGTGATGCGTTCCTTATGCCTTCGCTGTTTGAACCATGCGGACTTAGTCAGCTTATGGCTTTAAGATATGGTACATTACCAATCGTAAGAGAGACAGGTGGACTTAGAGATACAGTTGAGCCGTACAATGAATTTGAATCAACCGGTACAGGTTTTTCGTTCTCTAATTACAACGCGCACGAGATGCTTAACACAGTTAAGTATGCTAAGCATATATTCTACAATAAGAAGAGAGAATGGAATAAGATGGTTGACAGAGCAATGCTTACTGATTTCTCATGGAAGACATCAGCTCTTAAATATCAGGAACTTTACGATTCTTTATAAAATAATAACGAAGTGTGAGAGCAGAATACAGGTTATACAACTTGTATTTTGCTCTTGATTTTTCTACTGAATAATATATACTGTCTATATAAGAAAATTCTACATATTCACCTGTCGGTGTGTCAGATTTCTTTTTTCATCCCTGCTTAGGGGAATTTTCATTCAAAGTAATATGAGAAGGGTACGGATTATTGTACAGCTAATGCTGTATTTTATTGATGTACTTCAATGAGGAGGTAATGCCTATGATTTATTTTATTTAAAACTGTATTGACAACAGTTGGTTAATAGTATATATTATTAATGTGACGAACAGATGTTCGTGAATTGAAAGGAGATTTGTATTATGTCTAAGGAAGATAAATTAAGAGCGCTTGATACAGCGCTTTCAAGTATTGAGAGAAATTTTGGTAAGGGCGCTGTTATGAAACTGGGTGATCCGGCTGCAGCGATGCAGGTGGAGACAATACCTACAGGTTCATTAAGCCTTGATATTGCACTTGGAATGGGTGGTGTTCCTAAGGGAAGAATTGTAGAGATTTATGGACCGGAATCAAGTGGTAAGACTACTGTTGCACTTCACATGGTTGCTGAAGTTCAGAAGCGTGGCGGAATTGCAGGATTTATTGATGCAGAACATGCCCTCGACCCCGTGTATGCCCGTAATATTGGTGTGGATATTGATGAATTATATATTTCACAGCCGGATAACGGAGAACAGGCGCTTGAGATTACGGAGACTTTGGTAAGATCCGGTGCTGTTGATATTATTATCGTGGATTCAGTTGCTGCACTTGTGCCTAAGGCAGAGATTGATGGAGATATGGGAGATTCGCATGTGGGCCTTCAGGCGAGACTTATGTCTCAGGCTTTGAGAAAGTTAACCGCAGTAATCAGTAAGACGAACTGTATAGTTATTTTTATCAATCAGCTTCGTGAGAAGGTTGGAGTTATGTTTGGTAATCCGGAGACGACAACCGGTGGACGTGCACTTAAGTTTTATTCTTCTATAAGAATGGATGTAAGAAGAGTTGAGTCAATGAAGTCTAATGGAGAGGTTGTTGGTAATAGAACAAGAGTTAAGGTGGTTAAGAATAAGATTGCACCACCATTTAGAGAAGCGGAATTTGACATAATGTTTGGAAAAGGAATTTCTAAGGTTGGAGATATTCTTGATCTTGCGGTTACATGCAATGTGGTTCAGAAGAGTGGAGCGTGGTTTGCATACGAAGGCGAGAAGATTGGTCAGGGAAGAGAGAATGCTAAGATATATCTTTCTGAGCATCCGGAGATTCTTGAGGTTATCGATTCTAAGGTAAGGGAGCATTATGGAATTTCAGGCAATGCTGTATCTGAAGACGGAGATATGTAAGATATGACAGTCATTGGTTGTCAGAATATAGATAACAAGAGAACGAAAGTATATCTGGATAATGAATATTCTTTTGTATTGTATAATGCAGAGTTGAGGAAATATCATATATCTGAAGGCGGGGAAGTAGAACAGAGTACAATTCAACGGATTGATAAGATGCTTACCAATCGTGCAAGGAACAGAATATTGTATATGTTGGGGAATAGTGATAAGAGTAGAGAGGATATAAGACAGAAGCTGATACAATCCGGGTATCCGGAGGGAATAGTTGATACTGTTGTTGAGGAACTTGTTTCTTATGGTTATATAGATGATGAACGATATGTGCGTAACTATATTAACTCAGTATCTTCAAGAAAGAGTAGGAGAGAAATACTTAATTACCTTAGCTTTCACAATGTTGGAAGAGATGTTGCAGACAGATTGATGGAAGAAGCAGGGATTGATGAGGAAGCGGCAGTAATTAAGATTATTGCCAAGAAAGGATACTCTATAGAAGAGTTTGAATCATTAGATTATGACACCCGTAGCAGAATAATTCAGCATCTTGTAAGAAAAGGATTTAACTACGACACTATTAACAGATTACATTCGTAAAAATAGTAGCAAAATGCTTTAATTTGCTTGACAAATTTGTGAAAAACGTATAAAATTACTCTGTTGTATTTGTACAATGAAAACTTAATAAGGAGGTGCCCTGTGCCGTATATAATAACAGCTTGTGTTACACTTGTTGTGGTTGCTCCTATTAGTTGGCTTTTGTGTTCGGTATACCGTAAGAAAGTTTCTGAGAAGAAAATCGGTAGTGCTGAAGAAAAGGCCAGAGATATAATAGATGAGGCGCTTAAGACAGCGGAGACTCGTAAGAAAGAAGTTCTTCTTGAAGCTAAGGAAGAGTCTATTAAGGCTAAGAATGAGCTTGAGAAAGAGACAAGAGAGAGACGTGCCGAGATACAGAAGTATGAACGCCGTGTTCTTGCCAAGGAAGAAACTCTTGATAAGAAGTTAGATGCAGTTGAGAAACGTGACAATGGTTTGAATCGTAAAGAAGAAGAGTTAAACCGTAGGAAACAGGAAGTGGAAGCACTCAGTGCAAAGCGTGTACAGGAACTTGAAAGAATCTCAGGACTTACCTCCATTCAGGCTAAAGAATATCTTTTAAAAACTGTAGAAGAAGAAGTTAAACATGAAACCGCAATTATGGTTAAAGAGATGGAAGCTAAGGCTAAGGAAGAAGCTGACAAGAAAGCTAAGGAATACATTATTAATTCCATTCAGCGATGTGCAGCTGACCATGTAGCAGAAGCAACAATTTCAGTTGTTCAGCTTCCTAATGATGAAATGAAAGGTAGAATAATTGGTAGAGAGGGACGTAACATCAGAACTCTTGAGACAATGACAGGAGTTGATTTGATTATTGATGATACTCCGGAAGCAGTTATTTTATCAGGATTTGATCCGGTTAGGAGAGAGGTTGCCAGAATTGCGCTTGAAAAATTAATTATTGACGGACGTATACATCCGGCAAGAATTGAAGAAATGGTTGAAAAAGCTCAGAAAGAAGTTGAAGTGATGATTCGCGAAGAAGGTGAAGCTGCCGCACTTGAAACAGGTGTTCATGGCGTTCATCCGGAATTAATCAAGCTTCTTGGTAGAATGAAGTTTAGAACAAGCTACGGACAGAATGTATTAAGACATTCCGTAGAAGTTTCTTTATTATGTGGTCTGCTTGCAGCAGAAATAGGATTGGATGTGAGGGTTGCTAAGAGAGCCGGTCTTTTACATGATATCGGTAAGGCAATTGATCACGAAACAGAAGGTTCACATATTCAGATAGGTGCGGATCTTTGTAGAAAATACAAGGAATCTGAAGTTATCATTAATGCAGTGGAAGCTCATCATGGAGATGTTGAACCACAGACATTAATAGCATGTATTGTTCAGGCAGCTGATGCAATATCTGCAGCAAGACCAGGTGCAAGAAGAGAGACACTTGAGACATACACCAACCGTTTAAAACAGTTAGAAGATATAACCAATGGATTCGATGGCGTTGATAAGTCATTTGCAATTCAGGCAGGACGTGAGATTCGTATTATGGTAGTTCCTGAAGTTATTAATGATTCGGATATGGTATTACTTGCAAGGGATATTTCTAAGAAGATTGAAAATGATCTTGAATATCCTGGACAGATTAAAGTTAATGTCATAAGAGAGTCAAGAGTAACAGATTACGCAAAATAATCATTAATGTAATTAACAATTACCCTTAAGCATTTATCTGAGAGATATGATGTTTAAGGGTTTTGTTTTTAGATGGTTGAAGAACTGTAAATTGACATAAATACTTGAAAATATATAGGTATATATGGTAAACTGTCAGAGTGTGAAATTTTATATGGGTGGTTTTATGTCAGAAGGTAAATTTAAAGCCAACATGAGTTATTTGGGATTGGCTTTTTCATATCTTTTTATTTTTATATTAAGGTTGATTAATTTTATGCCATATGATGATGGCGTTGAATTTATTAAGGCAAGGAAGTTGTCAATTAAAATAGCAGTTGTAACAGCAATATGTATTGTATTACGATTGATTAACGGTGGTCCGGAATTTGTGGTATATACTACTATGTCATATACTATTTCGATTGCAGGACTTAGTGTAGTGATATATGTTGGTGCTGTTATTGGTTCAATAGTCTCATATCTGATTGAAAAGAAATTATATATGAGGGCAGCGAATGAATTTCAGCAGTATGAAGAACGTATGGGCAACAGAAGGAAGACATATTTCGGAAGAAGATTATGTGTTGCAATGCAGAATCTATGCGATAATTTTTTGCCCATAGGATGGATGTGTGCTTTGCCGATTGTTGTAATAGTTGTGGTGTATTCTCAATTTTTTGACAGAAGTTCGGGAAGTTCAGTTGCTATGATGCACACCTATATTGCAGGAATTGTTATGATTGCTTCCTTAGGATGGAAAGAAGCCGCATATATATATTCATATAGAAAGAAAAGAGAGAAATATTATCAGAAGGAATATAGCTATACTTCTTCTAATGATAATTCTACATATAAGCAGTACAATACATATTCTAATCAGCATGAAGAAACGGATACAGAGGATAATGAATATCAGGACCCGATAATGGCAGGATATTTTGTCGGATGTATGTCACTGGCAGAACTTAAGAAGACATATAGAAAGCTTGTTAAGAGAATGCATCCTGACGTGGGCGGTGATGTGGATGCTTTTCAACGAATGAATAATGAATATGAGTACTGTTTGAAAAAATGGGGTAAGAAAGGAGCTTAAGATGGATAATCACGGGTCACAGATGTTAACTCCGGCAGAGATTGTTCAGGCTAACATCAAATTGGAAGAAAATAGAGCTAAGATGCCATTTATGAAAATGGTGGTGCTTGGGATTCTTGCAGGTATATTTATTTCGTGCGGCGCTCAGGCAAGTAATGTTGCAATGCATACAATTCCTAATCTGGGAACAGCAAGAATTGTTGCCGGATGTGTATTTGCAATTGGACTTATGTTCGTAGTATTCATTGGTGCAGAACTTTTTACAGGAGACTGTCTTCTTATATTGGGCGTCCTTGAGAAAAAGGTTAAGGCAATTACCATGGTAAGAATACTTATTGTAGTATTTATAAGTAATCTTATTGGTTCGCTTATGGTTGTATCACTTGTGAATTTTAGTGGTCAGTTTGGATACAGTAATGATATGTTAGGCGCATTTACCATTAAAGTTGCCATGGATAAGGCTGGAAAGGGTTTTGGAGCATCGCTTGCCTCGGGAATTCTCTGTAACGTATTTGTATGCGGAGCGGTTCTTATGATGACATCAGCTAAGGATGCGGCGGGAAAAGTATGGACGTGCTTCTTCTCAATTCTTGCATTCATTGTAAGTGGATTTGAACATTGTGTAGCTAATATGTATTATATTCCGGCAGGAATTGTTGCCAAGAATAACGAAGCATATGCTACTAAAGCAATGGAATTGTACGGATATACTAAGGAACAGTTAAACGGACTTGATATTAAGAGTTTTATTGTGGACAGTACATTACCTGTAACAATTGGTAATATGATAGGTGGTATAATTCTTGTAGGACTTACAATGTGGTTGGCATATTGTAAGAATTATGACAAAAAAGTGAAAAACTTGACCAAATAAAGTTTTTTATATATATTATTATGCAGAAAGCATTTTGGAGGTAATTATGAGTCAGGCTAAAATTGACAAAAGAAAAAAGAGTAATGCAGAAGCATTACATAATGCCAAGAAGAAGAATGGAATACTTACAATAGCATTAGTTGCAGTTTTTGTTCTTGCGGCAGTATTAACAATCGTATTCAATAAGATTGGATATGACGATGGCTATAAGAAGGGTAGCGATGAAGGCTATGTTAACGGCTGGATAGAAGGATATAACAGCGGATACGAAGCTGGTAAGGGAACAACAGCTGCTAAGGGCGATAAGGAAACAACAGCGTCTAAGGATGACAAGGAGACAACAGCGTCTAAGGACGACAAGGAAACAGAAAAGGCTACAGAGAAAGCTACAGAAAAGGCTACAGAGAAAGCAACTGAAAAAGCAACTGAGAAAGCTACAGAGAAGGCTACTGAAAAGGAAACAGAGGCCTCTACAGAAAAATAGTTTGTGGAAAAGATCGGAAGTTAATTCCGGTCTTTTTTATGTGGGGAAATTTGATATAAAATTAATTTTATTGATATTTACATATTATGGAGATGCAGTATAATTATAAACGAGAGTACTTTCAATGTTGTCGTGTTTATGGGGATGAAATACGGCCCTGTAAACGATGTGTGAATAATTAGAAAGAGAGGTAAATTTTATGAAGGACAACAGAAAAAAATCCAAATTTATAAGCATGATGGGAGTAATATTATTAATGGCAATGATTATGGCTACGGGTGTTGGTGCTGCACCAATAACGCAGACTATACCACTTGGACCTAACGGTGCTGAGACGGTAAGGTCAGCTACACGTAGTGGTGAGGATGGATTTGTTACAGTAAAGTGTACAGCAGTTTATCCGATTGAAGATGGTTCTTATGATAATTATAACAAAATGAGAGCGCAGGTGCTATTTGTTGACAGAACAGCAATGTCTGATCAGGAAATAATATACGAAGGACAGACTGCTAAAGTGATTGAACTTTATGATGGATTGCTTACAAGGACTAATATACAATTT
>JAZQKW010000072.1:0-13702 GCA_045542375.1 Butyrivibrio sp. | reverse complement strand
ATTGCAAGAAGTGCTACTGTGATTCCCGGAAGTCCGGTATCCATATCCGCAAACATCTTAGAAAAGCTTGGGATAACTACAACTACCATTACTACAAGAACGGCAATTGCAACTACACCCAACACCATAGGATACATCATTGCTTTCTTAAGCATTGCCTTAACCTTGGTATCCTTCTCAAAATGTTCAGACATTCTGATAAGCGAAGTCTCAACATTACCTGACTGTTCTCCGGCTTCCATCATACTGATAAGCAAGTCAGGGAAGCACGATTCCTTCTTCATTGAGTTCGCCAGAGTCTCACCCTTCTGAACTCCATCTCTTACATTGTATATGGCCTGCTTCAGAGTCTTGTTCTCAGTCTGGTCGCCAAGCATATCCAATGACATTATGATACTAACACCTGCCTTAAGCAAACTGTTAAACTGACGACAGAATACACTCAAATCCTTAGACTTAACCTTCTTCTTACGTCCACCAAAGCTAATCTCCTTATTGAGACTGCTACCTTCTTCCAAAGAGAGGACTGTATTACCTTCGGAACGGAGTTGCAGGTAAGCTGTATTCTTATCCTGAGCCTCTACCGCACCCTTCTTCTCTTTTCCTTCTTTGGTGATAATTTTATAACTATAATTTCCCATAAATTACCCCAATCGATATTTCTTTTGTTATGAAAACATTCTATCACATTTTCATTGTTTCAACAATATTCACTAAATATTGATTTTTTATGTTTTATTTAGTATATTTTAATTTTTTTCTCAACTGCTGCAGGGTCCTGTGCAAAATTGATTGCCTGCTCCGATGTAATGTGTCCCATCATGCAAAGTTCATAAAGCGCATCATCCATTGTAATCATACCGCTCTTCTTACTTGTCTGAATCATAGATTCAATCTGGAAAGTCTTAGCTTCACGAATAAGATTCTTAATAGCAACCGACATAAGCATTACTTCAAAGGCCGCTACTCGGTGATGTCCGTCCGATGTAGGAATTAACTGCTGTGAAATTACAGCTTCAAGTACCATCGAAAGCTGAATTCTGATCTGCTGCTGCTGATGAGGCGGGAATACATCGATAATACGGTCAATCGTACTTGCCGCACCAATTGTATGTAATGTAGACAGAACCAAATGTCCTGTTTCTGCCGCTGTTACCGCAATTGAGATAGTCTCAAGATCTCGCATCTCACCTACAAGAATAACATCCGGATCTTCACGGAGTGCTGCTCTTAAGGCGTTAGCATAACTCATTGTATCAAGTCCAACCTCTCTCTGGTTAACCATTGAAAGCTTGTGCTGGTGAAGATACTCGATAGGATCCTCAAGAGTAATAATGTGAGCTTTACGGTTCTCATTAATTCTGTTAATAAGTGATGCAAGCGTTGTAGACTTACCACTACCTGTAGGCCCTGTTACAAGAATAAGTCCTCTCTTCTTGTTATAGAGATCGATAACCGACTTAGGCAATCCCAAATCCTCCGGTTTCGGTATCTGAGTACCAACAAGACGAATAGCTGCTGCAAGTGAGCCTCTCTGATTGAAGGCATTAACTCTGTATCGTCCGAGTGCCGGAATTGAGAAAGAAAAATCCGCCTCTCCATCCTTCTTTAATATCTCTTTCTGTCTCTCCGACAGCATCTGGTTAACAATGGCATCCGTATCCTCAGGCATAAGCTTAGGATAATTCATATCAACAAGCTCACCGTTAACTCGCATCTTAGGTGGAACACCTACAGTAATATGTACGTCGGATGCTCCATTTTCTTTACCAATTTTTAAAAGTTCATCAATTGTAATCATTCCTATGCACTCTCCTAATTAGTATCATCTGCTTCGTATGTTATCTTCATCATTTCACTGAATGATGTAAGTCCCTGCTTTACATATACCGCTGCTGCATCTCTTAAGGTGTTCATGCCTTCTTCCTGAGCCTTGGCAGTAATCTCTTCCGCTGTTGCACCCTGACTGATAAGCTTACAGATTGCTCTTGATATCGGCATAATCTCGTATACACCAATTCGGCCAAAATAACCCGAGCCACCGCAGGCCTCACATCCGCAAGGGCCCTTCATCATAAATGGTTCATTAGTTGGAAGATGAAGAATCTTCTTCTCTTCTTCTGTTGCTTCAACATCCTTCTTACACTCAGGGCATAGTCTTCTAACAAGTCGCTGAGCGATAATACCTACAAGCGAGTCACCAAGAAGATATGGTTCTACGCCCATGTCCACAAGTCTGGAAATAGATGCCGCCGTACTGTTAGTATGAAGTGTACTAACAACCAAGTGACCTGTAATAGACGCCTGAACCGCAATTCTCGCTGTTTCAGTGTCTCGAATCTCACCGATCATGATGATATCCGGATCTTGTCGAAGAATCGAACGAAGAGCACTGGCAAATGTAAGGTCAGCCTTAACATTAACCTGTACCTGGTTAACACTGTCTACATTCGCTTCTACAGGATCTTCTACTGTGATAATATTAACTTCATCACTGGCAAGTTCTGAAAGAGCTGTGTAAAGAGTTGTAGACTTACCACTACCTGTAGGTCCTGTAACAAGAATAATTCCATGTGGATTTCTTAAAATATTATCAAATCTTACAAGGTCTGCAGCTGTAAGACCCAGGTCTTTCTTGTCTCGCTTAAATCCTTCTTTCGAAGCAAGTCGCATTACGACCTTCTCGCCGAATACTGTTGGAAGGTTACTCACACGGATATCGTACTCTCTTCTGTCAACAACGATTGTGATACGACCGTCCTGTGGCTTTCTCTTTTCAGAAATATCCATTCCTGAAATAACCTTAAGTCTGGCGATAATTGCTGAATAAAGTGCTCTGTCATATGTATTAATCTCACGAAGTACACCATCGACTCTGTATCTGATTCTCACATTGTACTCAAATGGTTCAATATGTATATCTGATGCTCTCTGTCTGGCAGCCTGTTCAATAATATTCTTAACAAGCTGAACTACAGGAGAGTTATCTACATTTTCCTGTCTCTTAGCTTCATCGCTATCATCATCTTCTGCATATCCGCCCTGTTCCTTGATGAACTGCTCCGCAATAGCGTTAGCCTGGGATTTTCCATATAATCTGTCGATTAAGGATGCAATCTGAGCATGAGATGCAAGATATGGCTGAACCGTCATACCGGTAATAATACCAATATCATCTACCGCCATAATATTCATCGGATCTTCCATCGCAACCTTGATTACGTTAGCCTGTCTGTCATCAAGAGCAAAAGGCACTACCATATACTTACGAACTACCTTTTCACCGACCATTCTTGCTACAGAATCGTCTATCTCTATCTTTCTTAAGTCGACATAATCAATATTAAGCTGCTGGCAAAGCAAATCATTAATCGTATCCTGTGTTACGAATTTAAGTGATACAAGTGCCTCACCTATTTTAATCCCTTTAGTTTTCTGTTCTTCGAGAGCAGCAGCAAGCTGTTCTTCAGTAATGACGTTTGATTCAAGTAACAAATCTCCTATTCGGAGACGTTTTCTGGTGTATGCCATCTTCTCTACCTTCTCCCATTGTTATTTTTGCAGATTAATTTCTGTATAGTTATATCCCTGTCCAATCTGGCCATTCATCTGCGCCCTGACCTCATCATAGGACTTTCCGCATATATATCTCTTCTCAAGCTCGTTGACAGCCATACAGAATTCGCCGTCAGCGGTTCTGATTGCATCATAAAACGCAAAACAGAAATATGCGTCTATATATTCATACGGATCCTCAGTTCCGGAATAATCCGGAGTTCTTATCTGACCCTTAAGATATACCAGTACATAATTATGATGAGCATTGGTGTAATTAGTGGCATTATAAGCAAGTTCTGCCTTATAAAGCTCAAAAGACACCGCTTCTTCATTATTATCTCTATATAAATATCCCTTATCCCCTGTCACCTCATAGCACATACGTGTAGTCGTGTCAGCGGTAGCATCCGAAATAATCTTCTTAGCATCTTCAACTATTGTAGAAAGCACACTCTTATTAATATCTTCCTGCTTCTCAATATACATATCAGCCCTGTCAATGGTGTATTCCATTACAAGTGTGTCAAAATAATATCCCATTGAAGCAGCATAATCTTCGTCTGCCTTGCAGGTAATTGTAATCTTATCACCTAATTCAATACCACTTGTACGATTAAATTCATACTCAAGAGTCTTTAAGTATTCATTCTCAGACTGGTTATTATATGTGACAGTAATATATGGGCTTACACCACTTGTAATTATCTGCAATTCTCTAAAAGCATCAAGCAAAGTGCCATTCTTAAGTCCGGTAACCTTAAAATCACGTTCCAAAGCACCGGTTCTTATATCCAGTTCCTCCGCGAGTTCCTCATCATACTGTACAGTCACTCTTACCTTATCTCCATTGGATAAGCCTTTCGTAACATCCGCGCTATAACTGACAGATTCAACAAACTGTCTGTATTTCTCAATATCAGTGGTCTTATCATTAACAAAATACTCCAACAAGCCTTCCTTGTCCGCTACAACATCCACTCTTCCGTTGCCATCAACACCTCTTATATCCACACTAACATAATCAGTCAGTGAAAAAGCATCCTTCCGTCCTCTGCCAAGTATAATAACCAATGCTACAGCCAAAAGAACTATGGGTATTGATACCTTAATGAATATTGAAAGTATTTTCTTCTTATCCATATATATATTTCCTTCTGTTTACATCATTACACACATAAATCATTTTACCATTATATTTCGACAAAATCAACAACTAGATAGGTAATTTCTCATATTTCTTAGTGCGTTTTTTTCAAGACGACTAACCTGTGCCTGAGATATTCCCAATTCTCCTGCCACTTCCATTTGGGTCCGCCCCTCATAAAACCTTAACATGATTATTTCCTTCTCTTTTTGTGTAAGTCTTTTTACTGCATCCTTCAATGCAATGCTCTTAACCCAGTTCTCTTCCGTATTTTTATTATCCCCAATCTGGTCCATGACATAAAGGGCATCTCCGCCGTCTGTATATACCGGTTCATACAAAGAAACCGGCGTCTGAATGGCATCAAGGGCATATACAATTTCTTCTTTGCTTATCCCTATTTCCGATGCAATTTCATTCATCGTCGGTTCCTTCTGGTGTTCCTTCATAAGTTTTTCTTTGGCATATATGGCTTTATATGCCGTATCCCGTAGAGATCTGGATACTCTTACCTGGGTATTATCTCTTAAATGTCTTCTTATTTCTCCGCTTATCATCGGCACGGCATAGGTAGAAAACCTGACATTAAGGCTAAGATCAAAATTATCTATAGCTTTTATTAATCCTATGCAGCCGATTTGAAAAATATCATCCATATTTTCCCCGTTACCGGAAAATCTCTGTACCACGCTCAAGACTAGCCTGAGATTTCCCCTGATGTACTTTTCTCTTGCTTCCTTATCTCCTGCTTTTACTTTTTTAATAAGTTCATCCTTTTCTTTTGCTGACAATAGAGGTAATTTAGATGTATTAACTCCACAGATTTCTACTTTGTATGCTGTCATATTCCTTACCTGCCTGTATTGGTTTAGGAATATAATTAACAATTTAGACCCATTCTATTCAAATCTTACCATCTCTTTTCTCAACCTTTTAATAATTTTTTTCTCAAGGCGTGAAATATAAGATTGTGATATCCCGAGCAGGTCCGCCACTTCCTTCTGTGTCATCTCATTTCCATCCGGTGAATTAAGACCATACCTTAAATCTATGATGGTTCTTTCCCTTTCCGAAAGCCTGTTAACCGCTTTCATAAGCATATTTTTCTCCGCTTCATTTTCAAGGTCTCTATATATTATATCTTCATCTGTTCCGAGAATGTCTGAAAGAAGCAGTTCATTTCCGTCCCAGTCCACGTTAAGCGGTTCATCTATTGACACTTCCATCCTTGTCTTATTATTTCTTCTGAGGTACATAAGTATCTCATTCTCAATACATCTTGACGCATAGGTAGCAAGCTTGATATTTTTCCCCGAATCAAAAGAATTAATAGCCTTAATAAGGCCTATTGTCCCTATTGATATAAGGTCTTCAACTCCAACGCCAGTGTTATCAAATTTTTTTGCTATGTATACAACAAGTCTAAGATTATGCTCAATAAGCATGGATTTTGCTTTGCTGTCATATTCAGTGCCAAGATCAGCAATAACCTCCGCTTCCTCCTCCGGTTCAAGAGGTGCCGGAAGCACATCCGCCCCTCCTATATAATGAATATCACTTCTTCTGTCAAAGAAAATATTTTTAAAGCTTGGAATCATCTGAAACTGAAACTTTTGTGGCATCATTACCTTTAAATACATTTTTTTCAACTCCCTGTCTGTTATTAGTCTCCCGAATCAGCTCCGGATGGAGAATCATATTGTATTCTCCTCTTCCGGAAAGTCTGCCGGTGTATAAAGCTACCAACGGCTTCTCTATGTGAATACTCCCCTTTTCCTCAATAATTGTAAGCCGTTTTAGTCTTACAACAGGTATTATTCCTCTCTCATTCCCCAATGAGTTAAACGGAATAATATGATATGTACTTTTTTCGTATGCACCGATTATATTTTTCACTCTGTCATACTCCACGACACTAACAGGCTCACCCTTACAAAACGGGTCCCTAAGTGAATTTCCGGTATCAATAAGTGCATTTACCTCCACTTTGTTCACATCGCTCTCAATAATTACCGTTCTCGCAGTATCTGCATACTTTATTTTTTCCCTGACATATGAAAAAACTTTGCCAATTGCCGGCATGCACAATGCCGTTCCCCCAATTAGCAGCCACATATCAAAGGTCGCTCTCTGTAATACATAGCCTGCAGCAGTATAATAATACACCCAGTGTAATATTCCTCCCAATGCTGCGGCTATCCCATAGGTAAGCACGATGGCTTTCACGAAGATGCGTATATTGCATTTTCCTGTCAAAATATACACCATAACTGCCGGAACACCTGCGTACGATATCAAATCACAAGGCAAATTATGTATTCTGAATGCAACGACAACGCACATCCACACCGCACCCACCATCGCTCCAAGAATTCTTCGTAATAATAAGTGAGTGGTTGTAAATCTCAGAATCCTTGTAACCAGAGCAAGTATACAATAGTCCATAAAAAAATTAACAAAGAACAATGTGTCCAGGTAGATTGTGTAGTACATATCCTCCCTCCTGTCATAACACCTGCTCATTATATAGAACTACATAAAAATAATCTGTCGAAAAAAGGAACGTGACCTTTTAAATTTTTAGACATGTTTTTTACAAAATTCATACCATTCGACAGATATCTGATAAAACAAAAAAACCACAACACAGGTTAATCCCATGTTGTGGTTAAATCTCATATTGTATATGTATTATTTTCTCTTCTGAAGAAATCCTGGAATACGAATTTCCTTCTCAGACACGCTTGCTTCTACCGCCTTAGGCTTGTTAAGTCCAGGTAAAACAGGTCTTGCTTCTGCCTGAGGAGCTGCCTGCTGGTATGAAGGTGTTGCTACAGGTCTTACAGGTGTAGATGGTGTAAAGTTAAATCCTGCCATAGCCTTAGCTGCTGTTGCAGAGTATCCATCAAGTCCTGTTGCGATAACAGTAATTGTAGCCTGATCCTGTACAGTGTCATCATACATAGCACCAAAGATGATATTAGCATTCTCGCCGGCAAGTTCCTGAACGTAGCTTGCAGCTTCATTAGCTTCCATAAGTCCGATATCACCGCTGATGTTAATAATTACATGTGATGCACCTTCGATTGTAGTCTCAAGAAGTGGACTTGCCACTGCCTGCTTAACTGCCTCAATCGCCTTGTCATCACCCTTAGCCATACCGATACCGATATGAGCTACACCCTTGTCCTTCATTACTGTCTGAACGTCAGCAAAGTCAAGGTTAATAAGTCCAGGTACATTAATAAGGTCAGTAATTCCCTGTACTGCCTGCTGAAGAACCTCGTCTGCCTTCTTAAGCGCATCAGGCATTGTAGTTCTTCTGTCTACTATCTCAAGAAGCTTGTCATTAGGGATAACAATTAAAGTATCTACGCTATCCTTAAGCTTCTCAATACCAGATACTGCATTAGTCATTCTGGTCTTAGCTTCAAACTTAAACGGCTTAGTAACTACACCAACCGTAAGAATTCCCATATCCTTAGCAATCTTAGCTACTACAGGAGCTGCACCTGTTCCGGTTCCGCCACCCATACCACAGGTTACGAATACCATATCAGCACCCTTAAGTGCCTGTGCAAGTTCTTCTCCGCTTTCCTCAGCAGCCTTCTCGCCTACTTCCGGCTTAGCTCCGGCACCAAGTCCCTTAGTAAGCTTCTCACCAATCTGAAGAGCTGTAGGGGCCTTACATAACTTAAGTGCCTGCTTATCTGTATTGATTCCTATAAATTCAACGCCGCCAATGCTTTCGCTAATCATTCTATTTACAGCATTATTTCCTGCTCCACCTACACCAACTACTATAATCTTAGCTGATGCCTCTGACTCATTAGTTCTAATCTCTAACAAAGCCTTGTCCTCCTTAGAAAACTTTTTGATACACTTCTTATATAATATTATTAATCCCCAAAAATATCAACACCAAATTTTATTTTTTTATATTATATTTTTATTTTTCTGTCAAAATAATATATTGGGAGTCTTCTGTATACTCTTCCATATCAAGTGTGCCACGTTTGCCTTCAAGTTCCCCAAGCATACAGCTTAACTCGAATATTTTCTTACTCATATTGTCATCATCATGACCTAAAAGTACCGTGATTTCACCTATATCTATGGAAAATTTAGTATCTTCCGATACGCGTATTTCCTCAATACCTATTTCATACTTGTCCAGATATTGCTTAAGATTCATAATCGACGGGAATACGCTTTCATCCGAAACATCTAACGTATTATATAGAACAATACTGCTGTAGTCAAGCCCCTCTACCTTCGGAATTCCGCTAACCAGCTCTCCGGAGCTCTCCACAACAACACCATCTTTATCAAAATACATATACGCCCCCTGGTACAAAACATAACCTATCATGCTTTTCTCATACACGGTTATATTAAGAGTTCCCGGCCAGTCTGTTTCTATTGTCACCTTAGCAATGAACGGAATCTTAATCTCAGGCGCTTTTTTGTGAGAACGCTTAAAAAGAATCATATTGCTGTCATTTCTGTCTTCAAATATGTAACTGTACAGCTCGTCGTATGTGTATTTGTCGCTTCCGGTTATGTTAATCTTAGTTATTCTGAACTGAAATTTTACAAAAAGTATCATGCCGGCTATTGCTCCTGCAATCACAAGAATAATTGCCGGTATCCACATATTGATTTTTTTTCTTCTTTTTCTCTTTCCGGCAGTCATAGTTATCTGTTACCACCTTTACTCTTTGGTGCATCCGATACAGGTACTCTAATCTGTCTTGTAACATTGAGCACTATTCCCATTTCTGCCATAAGGAACATTACCGATGTTCCTCCATAGCTTATAAACGGAAGACTTACACCTGTATTAGGAATTGTATTAGTCACTACGGCAATATTAAGAATTACCTGAATTGCTATATGCACCATTACCCCGCTTACAAGCATTGAACCAAATAAATCAGGTGCATTATTGGCTATTACCATCATTCTGTATATCAAAAGAATGAAAAGGATAATAAGGCATATTCCGCCAAACAACCCAAGCTCTTCGCAAATCACAGAAAAAATCATATCATTCTGGGCTTCCGGAATAAATCCCATCTTCTGAACACTCTGTCCAAGCCCCTTTCCAAAAAAGCCTCCTGAACCTATGGCATAAAGTGCCTGCAGTGTCTGGTATCCTGTTTCCGAATGATAATTTACCGGGTCTCTCCACGCAAGCAGTCTCTGAAATCTGAACCCAAGGCCTGTTCCTGACTGTACACTTTTAAAAAACAGAACAAGGAACACTACGCCTGCAACGCAGACAACTGCTGTTATAGCATATATCCACTTAGGTCTCGGATGAGATATAATAAGCATTAGATATGTAATACCTGCAATAATCACTGCCGTACTAAGGTTCTTGGTTATAAAAAATATCAGCAATGTAGGTATACCACCAATAGCAATAAAAAACATGGTATTTTTAACCTTTGCCATATATTTACCACTAAAGGTTGCAAATGCCGCCAACATAATAATAAGTGCAAGCTTAACAAATTCCGCAGGCTGGAAGGATAATTTTCCTATATAAATCCATCTTTTGGCTCCATTTAACTCTCTTCCGAATGGAATTACAAGAAATACTGTAATCAGAGCCACTATATATATTGCAGGTGCCCATTCCTTAAGTTTTCTGTAATCAATGAAGGAGGCAACTGTCATACAACCAAGTCCCAATACTGTGGCAAAAATCTGCTTTTTAAAATAATGTGCCGTATCAAGATTGTGTTTCAGAGCACTATAAGAGCTTGTGCTGTATACCATCACAAGACCAAATGCGGTAAGAACAAGCACAATTATCAATGTACTGTAATCAAAAAATTGTCCCTTTTTACTCATTTTAGAATCCGACACAATAACGTCTCCTTACAATCTACTTCAAGTCATTGACATATTGCTTAAACAATACGCCTCTTTCCTCATAATTCTTAAACATTCCCCAGCTTGCACATGCCGGTGACAGAAGAACAACATCTCCTTCTGTGGCATTGTCACTACATATCTTAACAGCCTCCAAGAGACTGTCTGCTCTTACAATTTTATCAAATCCACACTCTCTTGCGGTATTCTCAATAAGGTCTGCAGTCTGTCCAATGAGAACAAGAAGTTTTACCTTATTATCAAATGCCTCAATAAATTCATAGAATTCAGAATGCTTGTCGTAACCTCCGGCAATAAGCAACGTAGGTCTTGACATGGCTTCAAGTGCTTTTATGGAAGAATCAGGATTAGTTCCTTTGGAATCATTGTAATACTTAACTCCATTAAATTCTCTCACATACTCTATTCTGTGCTCTACACCTTTGAAATTTCTGACAGTATCCCTTATTATCTCAACAGGTACTCCTGCCTCTATGGTAAGTGCTATTGCAGCCATTGCATTTTCGTAATTATGATTGCCGAAAATATGCATATCTTCTATCGACACAATATCCTCTTCCACATTGTCCGCAACATATTTTATCATACTTCCACTAAGATATACACCTTTTTTCAGTTTATTTTTTCTCGAGAAAAATATTGGATTAGGAATGTCCTCTCCAAATCTTCTTAACTCTTCGTCATCATAGTTCAGCACGCAGAAGCCATCATCCCATCTGCTCCACTGATTCTTAGTAATACTTTCCTTAACCTTGGCATAATTTTCCATTGTGTAATGCCTGTCAAGATGGTCCGGTGTAATATTAAGAATCGCCGTTCCCTTTGGTGCAAAATCATGGATTGTCTCAAGCTGAAAGCTGCTTATCTCGGCTATTGTATTGCTATCCTTAGTTGTATTCAAAACTTCCCCTGTGTATGAGGTTCCGATATTACCCACAACAAAAGTATTTTCGTTATGATTTTTCATAATTTCACCAACAAGGGATGTGGTAGTAGTCTTTCCATTGGTGCCTGTAATGGCATAGACAGTTCCCTTTTCATAATTATATGCAAGCTCAATCTCTCCCCATACAGGTACTCCTGCTTTACGGAAAAGTTCAACTATTTCACTGTCGATAGGAACTCCGGGACTTATTACAAGCAAATCTGTGGCACCCACAATTTCCTGCGACATCTTACCTATTATAAGTTCGTATTTTATATTATCCGGTAATTTGGCAGCTATTGCCACTTTGTCAGCTTTTTCGTTTCCATCATACAGAGTTATCACTGCTCTAGTCTCCCAAAGGAGCTTAACAGCACCTATACCGCTGACACCTGTACCTACTACAACTACCTTCTTATTGTATAATTCCATATTTTATGTTCCTTTCATTTGTTCAATTCCAAGATATGGCAATATATTTTCAAATATTTCCCTTACCACCGGTGCTGCAATCAGACCGCCGTAGTATGTACCAACCGGTTCGTCAATTATGCACATGGCTATTACTTCCGGATTCTCTGCCGGTGCCATTCCTATAAATGACGCAATATATTTTCCTGCACTTCTTGGAAGTTTCTGGGATGTTGCTGTCTTTCCTGCAATGGAATATCCCTCTATTTTACAGTTAGACCCTCCGCCTTCCTCAACTACAGACTTCAAAAGTTCTTTCATGGTATCTGATGTAGTCTTACTAATGACATTTTCCTGTGTTTCATACTCAAGTTCAGTAATCACACCATCTGCATCAATATATTTTACTCCAAAATGCGGTGTTATTAATGTGCCGCCATTCACTACTGCACATACTCCACGCAGTAATTCAATAGGTGTTATCTGAAAAGACTGTCCAAAAGACATTATGGCAAGGTCCAGTTCCTTAATATTGTCCGGTTTGTGCATAATTGCAGCCGCTTCTCCCGGCAAATCTATCCCGGTTTTACCAAGTATTCCCAATCTTGACATATATTCTAACATATTATCCTTACCGGCTCTAAGACCCCACGTTATAAATCCGGGGTTGCAGGAATTCTGCAGCGTCTCTCCAAAGCTCTGGGTTCCATGTCCGGTTACTTTTGCACATCTTATTCTTCTGTCTGCCACTCCAATACTACCAGTACAGGTCACATGGTCATTTAATGACGCCGCGCCCGTCTCAAGTGCGGTGGTGGCTGTTATTATTTTAAAAGTAGAACCCGGTTCATAGGTATCATTAATAACCGTATTTCTCCACATCCGGTTCATCTCTTCCATAGTATTACCCGTAAAAGGATTGTTCAAATCATATTCCGGATAATTCACCATGGAAAGTATCTCTCCATTCTGCGGATTCATGATAATAATGCTTACACTTTTCGCCTGAGTTGAATAATATGCTTTTTCTGCCGCCTGTGTCGAAAAACATTGTATATTATAATCAAGGCTTATGTAAAGGTCTTTTCCTGCAACAGGTTCTATTCTTGTCTCTTCTTTTTCAGATATTTCGATACCTGCTGCATCTGTTATGGTCAAAATCGTACCGTCCGTACCTTTAACAATATCCTCATACTCTACTTCAAGTCCAATTATCCCCTGATTATCCGCCCCGGTAAATCCAAGTACCTTGGATGCTAATGTGCTATAAGGATATACTCGTTTTCTATCCTCATCTACTTTGACACCTTCTAACCCGTAACTCCTTATTTTGTCCCCAGTTTCCTTATCCACATTGGTCTTAACTCTTTCCATGGATGTATTTTTCTCTACATACTTGCGAACCTTTTCTTCGCTCATCATAAGCTCTTTAGACAAAATACTGATTACTTTTTCAGGGTCTTTTATCTGAGAATGAACTACTGACACCGTACACACAGTTTCATTATCTGCAAGAATGGTTCCATCCATACTGATAATTCTTCCTCTTGGTGCCTTTATGACTCTTTCTCTTTCATGCAGATTCTGTGCCGCAGCACTAAGTTCTGCGGATTGAAAAATAGTAACATACGCCACTCTTCCCATAAGCATAACTAACATGGTAAGAGCGGCGATGGCTATAAACTTTATTCTGTTTCTGTGTCTTCTGACTGCTTTCATGATGTACCTGAATATTATATTTCTATAATTTTATTACATCA
>JAZQKW010000071.1:0-3543 GCA_045542375.1 Butyrivibrio sp. | reverse complement strand
ATGTTTGAGACTTTGATAACCCATTATGAAAGTCCTGTATATATGGGCAGGCAGATATGCGAGGATATGGGAATCAGTGAGCAGAAATTCAGGGAAATATGGAATACCTCAGATGATGACAGGACTTTGGGAATAAGAACTCTTGAAGATGTAATAGAAGAAATTTTGAGAGTTAATAATTGTTACTCAGAAGAGTTGTTTAACAAGATAATTACTAAGAGAAGACAGTCTAAAATAGAATGTTTTGAGCATATACACCATGAGATAATTCCTCTTTTTCAGGCTCTTCATGAAAAGAATATTAAGATTGGTCTGATTACCAACTGTTATAGTGAGGAAAAAGATGCTATAGAGAAAAGCATATTTATGGACTATTTTGATTCGGTGTGCATGTCCTGTGAACTGGGAGTTAAAAAGCCAGATGTCAGGATTTTTAACATATGTATGGAGCAACTCGGCGTGGAACCGGAAGAGTGCATATATGTGGGAGATGGAGGCAGTTACGAACTTGAAACTGCAAGGTCTATAGGGATGCATCCGGTTCAGGCGGTGTGGTACCTGAAGGATGGAGTTAATCAGCCGTCCGGAAGAAAAAAGGAATTTGTGCAGGCAGAGTTGCCAATGGAAATTATTGAAAGGGTAGTGAATGACAGAAAGTTATGATTCGAAAATTATATCCAAATGGTAAGAGAAAAGCATTTAATGTTACATATGATGATGGCGTATTGCAGGATGTCCGGTTTGTTGAATTGTTGAACAGGTACGGGCTAAAGGGAACGTTTAACCTTAATTCTCAGTTGTTAGAAGAAGAATTTGAGTGGACTCATGAATGTGGTATTGTTGTCAAAAGACTTAAGACTCAGGATGTTGTATCGCTTTATGCCGGACATGAGGTTGCAAGCCATACTCTTAGTCATCCTTATATGGAGAATCTTACAAAAGAAGAGATTATGCATGAATTGACTATGGATAAAGCCAATTTAGAAAAACTCTTTGGCAGAGAAATTAAAGGCTTTGCAGTACCATTTGACTATTATAGCGAGCTTATAGAGCAATGTGTCATGGAAAGTGGATTTGAGTACGGACGAATATCGGAGGAAAGCTGTTCTTTTTGCCCACAATCAGACTACTACAGATGGAAAGCTACAGTATTTCACTGTGATGAAAAGCTTGAAGCACTTACGGAGCAGTTCGTGAAATCGCAGGAAGAACTGGCTTTGTATCAAATTGTAGGACATAGTTATGACCTTGATGTAGAGAATAAATGGGATATGATGGAAAGAATTTTCAGATTAATCAGTAGTCAAAGTGATGTCATTCCTATGACTACAATTGACATAACTACATATCTGAAGGCAATGAATAAGGCAGAGATTACTGATAAATGTATAAAGAATAACAGTGATATAAGTCTGTGGTTTGATATAAATAATTCAACATACGAAATTAAACCTCATGAAAATAGGAGGATTTCAATATGAATAATACCGGTAATAACAAAATAATGAATATTTTAAAGGCGATTTTTCTCACTTTTGTGGGAATAATCTGCCTTTATCTTGTCTTAGGACAGATTTTCATGTCCCATGAAAAGGAAATTGGTCAGAAAGAGCACGAAGATTTTTCTAAAGGCTGGGTATGGTTGCATGATGACGGAAGCAGAACTGAAATAGAAATTCCCGGAAAATGTGACGTGGAACGTAATGAATTGATGGTGGTAGAAAATATTTTGCCTGATAATGTGACTGATAATCAGTATTTATGTATTCGAAGCTCTAAGCAGGAGATGAAGATATATGTAGATGAAGAGCTTAGACACGAGTACACAACTAAGGATACCAGACTATTTGGAAGGGTAAGTGCAGTTGCATATGTTTTCGTTGAATTGAAGTCAGAAGATGCAGGAAAAACTATACGCATAGAGCTTCAGACGGATTCTTCTTATTCTGGCGTGTTTCATGAAATGTTTATGGGTGAAAAGTGGGAGATATGGTCACATTTGTTTAAGTCAAATGGTCTGGAGTTATGTATAGGCTTGTTTATGCTGGTTCTTGGTATTGCTACCATTATTATCAGTATCGCCTTTAAAATAATTTACAAAAGAGCCGTAGAAATGGAATACCTTGCATGGGGCGTTTTTCTTGCAGCTATCTGGATACTTGCAAATTCTGTTTTCAGACAGATTATATTCCCGAGTGTATCGGTAATAAGCGATATTGCATTTTTTATGGTTATGCTGCTTTCAGTTCCGTTTATGCTATATCTTGACTGCGTGCAGAAGGGAAGATACCGTAAGGCATATATTGTAATGGTGAGTCTTAACCTTGTGGATACCGTAGTGTGTACCACATTACATGTTGCTAACATAGTGGATTTTAGTGATACAATTAAGTATATGGGTATTGTGGCTGCTTCATCAATCATTGTACTGTTATGTACAATGATAAGAGACATTATAAAAGGCTATATTAAGCAGTATAAATATGCTGCACTTGGTATTTTGTCCATCTGTGTGGCTGCGGTTATCCAGCTTATCCTGTATTTTAAATGGACCAACCAGTTCTCTGGCTCAATTATTGCAATAAGCCTGACTTTGGTACTTGTTATTTCCTTTGTGAATTCCATGGGTGATATTCTTAAGTCTGAGAGGGAAAAACAACAGGCGATTACATCTAATGAGGCCAAGGGAAAATTCCTTGCAAATATGTCACATGAAATCAGAACCCCGATTAACGCAGTTCTTGGTATGGATGAAATGATTCTCAGAGAGTCTGATGATGAGAATATCAGGGAATATGCTGTGAACATTCAGCACGCAGGCCAGACTCTTTTGGCCATTGTTAATGATATTCTTGATTTGTCCAAAATTGAGTCGGGAAAGATGGAAATCGTTCCTGTTGAATATGACTTTAGCAGCATGCTTTATGATGTCGTAAACATGATTAAGATTAAAGCTGAGAATAAGAATCTCGCAATGAATTTTAACGTGGACCAGGTATTGCCATACAGACTGTTTGGTGATGAAGTGAGAGTAAGACAGGTGCTTATTAATATTTTGTCCAATGGGGTAAAATATACTAAGAAAGGAAGCGTAAGTCTGGATGTTACAGGCGTTAGGGACGGAGATTATATCACGTTAAAATTTGTTGTAAAAGATACCGGAATCGGTATTAAACAGGAAGATATACATAAGCTTTTTGCACGATTTGAGCGAATTGAAGAGGAGAGAAACAGAAATATTGAGGGAACCGGATTGGGAATGAACATTACAATGCAGTTACTGCGTTTAATGGGTAGTGAGCTTAAAGTAGAAAGTGAATATGGTGTTGGCTCTACATTTTCTTTTGAACTGGTGCAGAAAATAGTTGATGATGAGCCAATAGGAAATCTTGGTGAGAGAATTTCAAAACAGACATCACAGGAACAGTATAAGGTCACATTTGAAGCGAAAAATGCAAGAATACTTGTTGTTGATGATAATGCCATTAACAGAAAGGTATTTATTAGTCTTTTGAAGCAGACCAAGGTGAAGATAGACGAAGC
>JAZQKW010000070.1:0-37396 GCA_045542375.1 Butyrivibrio sp. | reverse complement strand
AGACGGTAGAGAAGGCGTATATTTTGCAGTGTGGGCACCTAATGCGGCAGGCGTATGCGTGGTGGGTGATTTCAATAACTGGTGTGGTGATAATTATGAAATGAAGAGACTGGATGATTCCGGAATCTTTGAATTGTTTACACATAATGCTCATGAAGGCAGTGTATACAAGTATCTGGTGTATACCAAGGATGGAAGAAAGTTATATAAATCTGATCCATATGGAACTTACAGTCAGATGAGACCGGAAACTGCTTCAATTGTATTTGATATTGACAGATATCAGTGGAATGACAGTAAGTGGATGGATAAGATGTCGGTTGCCGACTATACTAAGGAACCAATGGTAGTGTATGAGGTACATCTTGGTTCATGGAAGAAGAAGGATGACGGAACATATGACGGATTTCTTAATTACAGAGAAGCCGCAGTTCAGTTAGCTGACTATATGAAAGAGATGGGATATACTCATGTTGAACTTATGGGTATTGCAGAGCATCCATTTGACGGTTCATGGGGATATCAGGTAACAGGATATTATGCCCCAACATCAAGATATGGAACACCGGAAGATTTTATGTACTTTGTAGATTATCTGCATAGCAAGGGATTTGGTGTTATTCTTGACTGGGTACCGGCTCATTTCCCAAGAGATGCTCACGGTCTTGCAGACTTTGATGGAACACCGACATATGAGTATGCAGATACAAGAAAGGGAGAACATCCGGATTGGGGAACCAAGGTATTTGATTTTGGACGTAATCAGGTAATTAGCTTCCTCATTTCCAATGCGCTGTATTGGGTAGAGAAATTCCATGTTGACGGACTCAGAGTAGATGCGGTTGCATCTATGTTATATCTTGATTATGGAAGAAGAGACGGACAGTGGGTACCTAACAAATATGGTGGAAATGGTAACCTTGAAGCTATGGATTTCTTCCGTCACCTTAACAGCATTATGAATAAGCGTAATCCTCATGCAATAACAATCGCCGAGGAATCCACAGCATGGCCTGGAATTACAGAGAAGGCAGAGAATGACGGACTTGGATTTACATTTAAGTGGAACATGGGATGGATGCATGATTTCCTTGAATATATGAAGTTAGATCCATACTTCCGTTCGTACAATCATAACAAGCTTACATTTGCCATGACATACACATATAGCGAGAACTTTATGCTTGTTCTTTCTCATGATGAGGTAGTACATCTTAAGTGTTCAATGCTTAATAAGATGCCGGGAATATATGAAGATAAGTTTGCTAACCTTAAGGTTGGTTACACATATATGATTGGACATCCGGGTAAGAAGTTACTCTTCATGGGACAGGATTTTGGACAGTTCGCTGAATGGAGTGAAGCTAAGTCACTTGATTGGCACCTTCTTAATGAAACAGAGCATATTAATCTTCATAATTATGTTAAGAAGCTCTTCAATATTTATAAGAGATATAAAGCATGTTATGAACTTGACCAGAGCCTTGAAGGATTTGAATGGATGGATCCGGATGACTATAAGAGAAGTATTTACAGCTTTGCAAGAAAGTCACCAAGTGGAAGAGACAGTATACTTTTTGTATGTAACTTTACACCAATGGCAAGAGAAGATTTCAGAGTGGGTGTTCCGAATGATGGTACCTACACACTTCTTCTTAATGAGAAATGTGAAGAAGGAACTGTATATCAGGCTGAACCGATACCAACGGACAGAATGCCATATTCAATAGCGCTTCCGCTTAATGCATATGGAACAGCAGTAATAAAGTTCAATTACAAAAAGCCTAAGAAAACAACTAAGAAAAATATCAAGAAATCTGAATAATCAACCGAAATAAACTGTGTATAGTACATATACACAGTTTTTTCATTGTTAAATGGAGTGTGGTTTATGAGAATAGACGGATTAAAGGATAATACGATTAATGTTGAGGCTGCTTACAATGTAGGGTTTCAGAATAGAGAAGCAAGTGGGATTGCTGAGATTTTTTCTCAGGATGCAGGTGTGATGACAATGAACTCGACCAACGGACCGGGCAAAGGAATGTTGGGAATGCTGGTACAGGACGGAACATTTGAATCCGTTAAGGAGAATGCTGAGATTATTAAAAATACACTTTCAGTAATGTTTGATAAAATGGATACCGGAGAAGTTGTTAAGATGGACGAGGACGGTATCGACATTAACAATACGGAAGTTGATAAAATCGTAACAGTAGTAGAAGAAATACAGATTAAGTTAGCTATGTATTGTGATGATTTTTCATTGGTGGGTACCAATGTTGATATGGATGACATAAAAGCAACAATGGGAAGTGCAGCAGCAACCTATAAGGCGGCAGCAGCTATGAGTGACAGTGCTAAGGCATATCTTGTTAAGAATGAGCTTGAACCTACAGTTGAGAACGTATATGTTGCCATGCATTCGGGAATGCCGGAAAAAGGCAGACCATTAACTGACAGTCAGTGGGAAGAGCTTACACCTCAGGTAAATAAGGTAATTGAAGAAGCGGGAATAGAAGTTAATGATGAAAGTCATAACCGATGCAGATATATGGTTGAAAATGATATTGACCTTACAGTTGAGAATTTGCAGTATTTTACCGAGTTGGACGGGTTAGTGGTTCCGACAGATGAGGAAGTGGCTGACAGAATTAAGGCAACAATGCTTGAAGGAAGAGAGCCTGCAAAGACCAAGGTAACAGGAGAAGCGCTTCCATGGGAAGAAACAGTATCGGCCATGCTTGTAATAGGCAGTGCGATGCCTGAACATATAATGACATTTGTAAGAGCAGAGGTTCACAACCTTGATACTCTTGCAGATATTGAGAATAAGGATATTAAGTCGGAACCTGATTATGAGGATAGAAGCTATATAAGTATGTATCGTCAGATGCAGGAAATTCGTCTTATGATGACTCTCGATGCGGGAAGAGTTCTTGAAAACAATGGTATTTCAATTAACACAGTTGAGATATCAGAGCTTGTAGACAGACTTAAGGAATATGAGGCAGAGAGGCTTTCCGAAGTAACATCAGGCACCGGTAATAAGACATCAATAGAAGAAGTAACTGAGGTTAACGAAATTCTTCTTGCCATGGAAGAGTTAAAGCGTGTCCCAAGTGCGGTTATTGGAAAAACTCTTGATGTGGAAGTTAGAAGTGCGGAAGTTTTTATGTCCTATGCACCGGAGATGGTTAGAAAATTCTCGGCAGCAGGAGAGGCGTATGATGCGCTGTGCACAGAAGTAAGACAGGATTTGGGTGACAGAATAACTACCGCAATCAAAGCAAGTACCGGAGATATCCTTGAAGGAATGGGATATGAGAATAACGATGCTAACAGAAGAGCTATAAGAATACTTGCCTATAACGAAATGGCATTTACACCAGAGAATGTAGATGCAGTTAAGGCGATTGACAGCTCCGTTAATACATTGTTTGACAATATGACACCGGAGAAAACTCTTAAGATGATAAGAGATGGAGTTAATCCTCTTGAAACAGATATAGATGAGCTTAACAGATATATAAATAATCTTGAAGGTGATGAACACCAGATAGAAAAATACAGTGAGTTTTTATATAAGCTTGAGAAAAATAACGAAATAACAGCAGGGGAAAGAGAAAAATACATTGCACTTTACAGCCTGATTAATAAATTTGAAACAGAAGGAATGAATTCTATAGGGCAGTTAGTTAATCAGGGACTTGAAATAAATATGGGCAACCTTTTAACCGCATATATGTCAAGACATGACAGAGGTATGGATCTTAAGGCTGATGACAGTATTGGAGTAAAAAATATTACAGATAAGGTAACTTATTATAAGAATCTTTTTGCAGGAATTAAGAATAAGGTAATGCCTGAGGTATTGAATCAGATACCGGATATGGAAATGCAGAATCCTGAAGCCTTTGCTGAAAATATTATGAACAGCACCGGATATGAAGCGGATGACAGAATATTGGAAGATATAAGCGAATTGCCGAAGATAGAATTATCCTTATTTAAGGTGATGGCAGAGTATCAGGTTCCTGTAACAATTAATAATATTAAGGCAATGAAGACACTTACAGACAAGCCGGAAGATATTTTTAAAAATGTTGAAGATGATGAAATTACATCATTGCTCGATGACAGGGAAGAACTTCTTAGTGCATATGACAGACTTGCAATTAATGCTAAGGAAAATCTGACAGCGCAGATGTATAGTGAAGTAACAACTCTTGACATCAGTAGTATGAAGATGATTTCAACCGGAATGAACATTGTAAGTCATATGGCAAAAAGAAATAATTATTACATTCCTTGTAACGAAGGTAATGAGAGGGTAATAATTAATCTTAAAATAGTGGAGGGCAACGAAGAAAGCGGTAAGTTCCAGATTTCTTTTGAAAATGAGAAATATGGAAAAGTAAGTATAGAAGGAAAGATAACCCTGACTACAATCAATGTACAGATGTTAAGTGATTCAGTAGAGGGAATCGGACGTTTGAATGAACTTGCAGGGAACCTTAAGAACAGTCTTGGCAAGGCAGGCTTTGAGGATGTGAAGATTACAGGAAACCGCTCGGAAGAGATTCCGGTAATGCATGCAACTACTAAAGAAAATATAAGTACTGCACAGATTTTTAAAGTGACCAAAATATTTATAGCGGAACTGACTAATTAAAATCCCAAAAGTGTCGATATATTATGCAGAGACTAAAAAGTAAAATAACCGGAAAGTGGTGAAGAACATGAGAGTAAATTGTAATATTTCAGCTATTATAGCTAATAATCAGTTAGGCAAGGGTGAGAATGCCTTAAGTAAATCGATGGAACGACTCTCTTCAGGACTCAAGATTAATCATGCGGAGGATGACGCAGCGGGAATGGCAATTTCTAAAAAGATGCATGCCCAGATTAGAGCTCTTGAACAATCATCTAAGAATACCAAGGACGGTGTATCTGTTGTACAGACAGCAGAAAGTGCATTAAGTGAAGTAGGTAACATGCTTCAGCGTATGCGAGAACTTGCAGTACAGGCTGCAGATGATACCAACTGCGCAGAGGATAGAGCAGCGATACAGTTGGAAATTAATCAGCTTAAGAGTGAGATAGACCGAATTTCCAATGATACGGAATATAACACAATGTACCTTCTTGACGGAACATTGAGCAGAAGATCATATTCTGACATAGATGGTGTAAGTATGTTTTCCGTAACTGAAAATGTATTATCAGGAGAATATGTTTTTAGTGTTACAACAGCAGCCACACAGGCAGAGCTTTCACTTAACTCTTTTGCTACAGCGGCAGAGGCAGGAAGTATAACGATTAATGAAGCTACATATCATTATGAAGCAGGAGAATCTTTTGACAGTATCTATAAAGGAATACAGGATGCCTGCGAAAGAGGTAATGCTACAGTAAGAATGGAAGGCGGAAATATGGCCGTAACCAACAAGGCGTATGGCAAGGAAAAAGAACTTGTTATATCCTTCTCTGACGAGAATGCGGCAATGATGTTTACGGGAAGCACAGCAACAACTGCAAGAACTACAGGAACAGATTGTGTGGCAACCCTTGACAGTGGTTTTTCAACAACTGCAGCGGTATTTACAGATGGAAATGTAATTACAGTCAGTGACGTGGATTCTTTTGAAATGGTTATTGAAGTAGAAGGCTATACCACATATACAGAGTGTACTATGAAGGTAACTGACATCGGAGTTATGAGTATTCAGGCAGGTGCTAACGAAGGTCAGCAGATTAATATTGATATTCCTAAAGTGGATGTGCATACACTTGACCTTGACCTCATTAATGTTAATACAGGCTCAGGAGCTGCTGATGCCATTAGAAAAATAGACCATGCAATATTCAAGGTGTCTTCTGCAAGATCAGAGCTTGGTGCGTACCAGAACCGTCTTGAAAGAACTACGGACAGCTTGAATGAATACCATGAAAATATTACTACTGCTCTTTCAAGAATTGAAGACTGTGATATGGCAGAGGAGATGACTAATTTTACAGCTGAGAATGTTAAGACACAGGCTGCAACATCTATTCTTGCACAGGCAAATGAAAGACCACAGACTATTTTACAATTACTTCAGTAATTAGGAGATGGATATAGTGACTAAAGAAGATTTAAAAGAGTATGGAATGAAAGTCACTCAGGCCAATTCAACGGAGTTAGTTGTAATTACATATGAATTGGCAGCAGGCTATATTGAAGAGGCTGAAAATAACATAAAAGACGTGGCAGAATTCCGTTTATGCATTAAAAAAGCGAGAGCTTTTATCGGAGAATTAATATCTGCTTTAAATATGGATTGTGCAATCAGTGGCGAACTTATGAAAATATATCTTTTTCTTAACAGGGAATTACAGATTGCAGATATAAGGCTGGATGCAACAGAGTTTCCAAGACTTAGAGGAATACTTAATACATTAAAGGATTCATTTCAGGAAATCGTGGGAATGGACAGGAAAGGTCCTGTTATGAAGAATACACAGCAGGTGTATGCAGGACTTACCTATTCAAGAGACAGTCTTAACGAAAATATGTATACAGATAACAGAGCAAGAGGCTACACCGTATAGTGTGGCCTCTTATTTTACGTCTATTTCGGCTTCTCTGGCGCGCTGAAGCAGAAATTTATATCTTTTTTGTACGGAATTAACCTGGTAAATACAACAGTCAATCATATCCGGGTCTACAGCATTGTTGAAGCTTGAATAGGCGGCGGCTAAGGCATCCTTGGTCTGCATAATTTCTGTCATAAGATATTTTTGTTCATAAGATAAAGGCTGTTTTGTTTTTTTCATAGTCATCATTCCCTTCGTGATGATAAGAGTATATACATCTAAGGTTCAAAATATTCATTTTTTTCCAAAAAAATCAAAAAAATTTCACATTTTTAAGTCAGAAAAAAATATTTTTTTTAAATATTGACTTAAGAAATAAAATGCTATATCGTAACAGCTACACAAGGTTGCTTGTGTCTGAATTCAGAAATAGTTCCTTACAGATTGAATACCGGAGGTGATGATTCATCATTGGATTATGTCTTGGAGCTATCATTGGAACATCTTTTATATATGATTTACGTTTTAAAATTATTCCCAATTATTTAATACTAACCGGGTATGGAATACTTCTTCCGTATACATATTTAACCGGTTCATGGCAGGGTGTGTGGACAGCCATATTGCAGGTAATAGCAGTAACAGTAATTCTTCTGCTGGTATACCGGTTCGGTGGAATTATGGCAGGAGATGTGAAGTTAGTTGGTCTTATTGCCGGATTTCTTAATGGAAGAGATATAGCAAAATATATAATACTGGTATTTTATATTGCCGGATTTATTGGGATAGTTAAGATGATTTTTAATTATATATCAGAAGAAAATGAGGCTTCAAAAAGAACAACTATCAGATTTACGGCACCTATATTAATTGCCTATCTGATACTGTATCTCACAAAGGGAGGTTTGTAATGTATGAAAAGATATGCTGCATATATGATGCAGATGAGAATTATGCAATGAGGTTATCGGAGGCAATGAATAGTAATGGGGCATTTCCTTTAAGAGTAATGGCATTTACTTCTAAGGATGCTTTGCTTGATTGCATGTCAGAATATGACATTGAATTATTGTTGGTCGATGAGCAGATGGATAAGGAGGTGAGGGATGAATTTCCTTCTACTAAATATATTGTGATAAGTGAGGGAGATAGTGATTTAGAGAGAAATATTATAAGTCGTTATCAGTCCACGGAAAGGATTATAAGGCAGATAGTATATAAGCTTGGTACCGGAAACGGAGAAATGCATACAACCTATAGGACGGGGATAACATCCTTTTATTCCCCATCCGGTATGTGGGCGAAAAGTCTGTTAGCATTGGCGTATGCTCATAAAAAGGGTATGGAGAGAAAGGTGTTATATATTAATCTTGACGAATTTTCCGGACTACGGGAACTGTTTCAGGAGAGTGAAAAAGGTCTGTCAGATGCAATTTACTATTATTATGTTCGAAAAGAAAATGCACTTGAGGGAATTATAGGATGCATAGGCAGTAACTATGGTTTTGATTATCTTGGGCCGGTATCCTGTCCGGATGATATTGGGGATTTAAGTGATGAAGATTTGATTAAGATGATAGAGATGTTAAGAGGCAGCAGAATATATGATGAGATTGTGTTGGATATGGGAAATCTGATTAGAAAACCGTGGAGTATTATGGCGGAATCGGGAAGGGTGTACATTCCTGTAAGTTCTAAGCAGGGAGATGTGCTAAAGAGACTGGAATTTAGTGAATATATTGAAAAGAAGAATCTTCACAAAATAAAATCCGTGATTAAAGAAGTTGCTTGTGAAAGCATCGTTTCTGATAATAATCTTCCGTTAAAGACTTTTGTAACAAGTCGGAATATGGAAGCGGTAATTGGAGGTTTATGATATGTGCAGCAATATTATTCCTGAGATTAAAGCTACTGTTTTAAATCGGATTAACCCCATGGAAGATGTATGTGAGGAGAAATTATCTGAGTTAATAGATGAGAGCCTTGCAGAGTATGGAAGACGGCATTGTATTAGTGCTTTGAACAGAGCTGAGTATAGGAGAATACTGTTCAATGATATTAAGAAACTGGATATTCTTCAGGAACTTTTAGAAGATGATAATATTACCGAGATAATGGTGAATTCCTGGAACAGCATATATTATGAACAGTCAGGCAGGATATATAAGTGGGATAAAGCCTTTGAATCGGAGGAAAGACTTAAGGAAATTGTACAGAGAATCGCAGCTGCTTCCAATAAGATTATTAATGAATCAGTGCCGGTTGCGGATACACGACTGGCAGATGGTTCAAGAGTTAATGTAGTAATGAATCCTGTTGCAATAGAGGGTCCTGTTATTACCATCAGAAAATTTTATGATAACCCTATTTCAATAGACAGACTGATAAAAATAGGTTCAATAACTGAGGAGGCAGCAGATTTTTTAAGGAAGTTAGTGATTTCCAAATATAACATATTTATAAGTGGAGGAACCGGATGTGGAAAGACTACTTTTTTAAATGCGTTATCCAATTTTATCCCTGAGGATGAAAGAGTTATTACCATTGAGGATTCGGCAGAGCTTAAATTGCAGAAGGTTCAGAACCTTGTCAGACTTGAGGCAAGAAGTGCCAATATAGAGGGTAATAATGCCATCGGGATAAGGGATTTGATAAAAACATCTCTTAGAATGAGACCGGACAGGATAATTGTGGGAGAGGTAAGAGGGCCGGAGGCTATTGATATGTTACAGGCCATGAATTCCGGTCATGACGGCTCTATGTCAACGGGTCACGCTAATGGTGATAAGGATATGATGGTGAGGCTTGAAACTATGATAATGATGGGAATGGATATGCCTGTCAGTGCCATCAGAGGGCAGATTGCATCGGCAATAGATATAGTGGTGCATCTTGGACGTCTGAGAGATAAATCGCGAAGAGTTCTGAGTATAAGTGAGGTGGTGGGGTTCTGCGATGGAGATGTCAGTCTGCGCAGATTATATGAATTTGAGGAGGAAGGTGAAGATGGGAAAGGAACAATTAAGGGAGCCCTTAAGGCTACGGGAGAGATTTTTGGTAATACCGAAAAACTCAGGAGAGCGGGCATTTCTCTGTAGGTGTATTGGGGAAGGTGTGGGAATTATACTTCTTATAGGCTATATTTTTTATAATTCTTTTGTAGTTTCATTGGCGTTTAGTCCATATATTTTATTCCACTGTAAAATTAGGTACAGAACCTATGCTTCAGATAGAAGAGACCATTTAGCAGCATCTTTTAAAGATGGAATTCAGATTTTAAAATCACTGCTTCAGACAGGATATTCCTTTGAAAATGCTGTTAAGGGTTCCTTAAGTGAAATGGAGATGATATATGGGAAAAATAACCCGGCATATCAGGGATTTCTTAAGATATCCAATCAGGTTGCGTTAAATGTTTCTGTTGAGGAGGCGTTCGATGATTTTGCTATGGAGAGCGGCGTGGATGAGATTCAGTATTTTGCGGAGGTGCTTAAGGTTGCCAAGAAGAGCGGTGGAAATTTAATGGAGATAATGGGAAATACCGCAGACATTATTGCTGACCGAATAGATGTGAAGAGAGAGATTAGAACTATCACAGCGGCTAAGAAGCTGGAGCAGGGAATTATGAATATGGTGCCCATAGGAATTGTTATGTATATGCGCGTAAGCTCACTTGGAATGATGGATAAGCTGTATGGAAATCCTGCAGGGGTAATCATAATGACCATATGTCTGATTGTATATGGGGCAGCGATATTTCTTGCAGGAAGGATAACAGATATACAGGTGTAAAATATGAAGAAAATTATGGTGATTATTGCAGGGGTGTTGTTGTTATTAGTAATTATTTTGAATTCCGGTGATGAGCCGGTTACGCGGATTGGAAGACCGGATTATAATGCTTCGGCAGAAAGTCACAGCCTGATTCTTAAACAGGATGGAAAGGAATCAGAAATAGAGATTGTAGTCAATCCTAAGGAAATCCCTGAGGACAGACTTCAGGAAGCTTTTGATGGAGCATACGAAGAAGTGCTTATGAGTATTCTGGGAGAAAATAGTGACTTCAAAAATATAACTGCCAATCTGGAACTTGTTAGTCAGATTTCTAAGTATGGGATTAAAGCGGATTATTTTTCTGATAATACGGAGGTGCTGGATTCTTTTGGAAATGTATATAACAGAGGAATTTCAACACCTGTAGGGGTGAAATTATATGTGGATTTGTCGTATCGTGATATGTGTCAAAGATATGAAATTCCCTTGACTATACAACCTGTGGAATTAACAGAGGAAGAACAATTACATGAACAGCTTAACAATCTGATTAACAGTCAGGGAGCTGAAGCAGATTACGTTGAGATGCCGGATAATATTAATGGTAAGAAGATTTCCTTTGCAAAGAAAGGCACTAACCCCGGAGTTATTTTATTGCTTGTAGCAGCGGTGGGAGGGGTATTGTTGTATAAGGTCAAAGTGGGTAAACCTAAGAAGGATGATGAACTTAGAAAGAAGCAGATGATGTCTGATTATTCAGAAATTGTATCCAAGCTTTCCCTGCTTATGGGTGCAGGGATGAGCAGTTACAATGCACTTAGTAAGATGGTTGAGGATTACAGACATTTAAAATCAACAGGATATATGAAGGAGAGGTACGCATACGAGGAAATGACGGTATGCGTGAATCGGATTATGGCAGGAACTTCCGAGACCCAGGCATACAAGGAGATGGGGAGAAGGTGTGGAGTCCATGCCTATATAAAATTATGTAGTTTTTTATCCCAAAATATTAACAAGGGTAATGCCAATATTTTTGACCTTTTAAGGGAGGAGACGAGAGAAGCTTTTGAAGAGAGAAAAGCCATAGCGAGAAGAAACGGTGAGGAGGCCGGAACCAAGCTGCTTGGGCCTATGGTAATGATGCTTACAGTAGTATTGGTAATAGTAATAGTTCCGGCGTTTATGTCGTTGTAAAAGGGAGGAATCATATGTTGACCAAAATAAAAAAATTTATAAAAGATGAAGGCGGAATGGGAGTGGTAGAAGTAATTCTCATAATCGTAGTATTAATTACACTTGTACTTATATTTAAGAATCAGCTTACATCTATTGTTAAATCACTTTTTGCCAAGATTTCTAATAATGCGGCTCAGTTTTAAGGTAGAGAATGGGAGAGCACATTATGAAAAATAACCTAAAGGGCAGTGTATCACTTTTTGTGGCAATGATATTTTTGCTTGTGATATCAGTAATTACTACTACGCTACTTTCAGCCCGGATAGAAGGGGCGAAGGCGATGGTGAGTACCGTAGCTACTCTTGCATTGGATTCAGTATTTGCTGAATATGATAGAGAATTATACGAGGAATACGGTATTTTACTGATTGACGGAACTAAAGGAAAAGAGGATATTGCAAAAAGAATAACAGGATATCTTGAGCCATCTTTTGAAATCGGAGAAGGTATTATGAATTTCACTGCATCAGAACTTTTGGGTGTTGCGATAGAAGGTGTCAGTGTAAGACGAATAACCAAGGCAACAGATGGAGGAGGATTATTCTGGATGGATGAAGCAGTGGATTATGAAAAGTACGCAAAACCTATTAATCTTGCAGCGGATTATCTGAGTATATCGGATTCTAATGGTCAGATTGAGACTATAGAAAAGATTATGGATAAGATGACGGATATAACGGATGAAATGTCAGTTGTAGATAATTCCATGAAGAATTTGATTGAATACGTGGATGGAGTGGAATTTCAGCATGTGTATGTCACAGATGGAGATTACAGAATTAATGAATATTTTTTAAGAAAGTTCAGAGTGGACGGATATATGTATGAAAAATTATATATTGATTCGATAGTGTCGGATTATATTGTGAGAATTGATAAAGAGCTTGATGATGCATATTTTTTATATATGGGTGGAAAGAAGGATAGGGCGCAGGAGATTCTCGATAAATTTAGGTCTGACATAGGTGGAGTGCTGTCTGTAACGGAAACTGTGGAAATGAAGTATAAGTTAGTAGATGCAAGCTGCAACATAATATCCGGAATGGTAGATGAACTTGGCGAATACATAGATGAGGCAGGAAATATGCTTGGCAAGGAGGTTGCAGAATCTATGTGTGGGGATATTCAGGAATTAAAGGACTATAAGAGTTGTATTAAAGAAAAGATATGCGATGTTCCAACTATGCTAAGTACAATGGAATTTAACAAGGGATTGTTATTGGAGTGTCAGGATATTTTGAAAAATATAGAGGAAGGAAATGACATTCTGAGACTGAAAGAAATTATGCAAAATTATCGCTATGACGGATATGATATTAATTATGATTTTTTCAGAAAGTCCAAATCAGGACTCAAGATTCTTGATAACCTTAAAAAAATCTTAAAACATGGAGTTCTAGGAATTACAATTCCTGAGGGTGATACCATATCAACCAGATATGTTTCCATAGATGATCTTGCATCAAGTGTATGTAATACAGACAATACAGATGAATTAATGGCAGAATGTCAGACTGGAACGAGAATAGCCAAAAATATAGTTTACGGCGAATATGTCATGGACAGTTTTTATTGCTATACGGATAAGGGTACGGGTCCTGCACTTAATTACGAAGTTGAATATATTCTTAATGGAAAAAGAAGTGATGTTGAAAATCTGTATGAAACGGTAAAGAAGTTAGCAACAATAAGAAGTGCCGTTAATATGGTGTATTTGCTGACTGATTCAGAAAAAAAGGAAGATGCATATGGTCTTTCAAAAACTGTATTTGGATGGATGGGTGTAGAGGGAATTGTAAAAGCAGGTCAATATCTTGTGATGTATTTATGGTCCTATGCAGAAGGACTTACGGAGGTTAAGGCATTACTATCCGGATGGAAGGTGTTGCCGTTTAAAAATAAAGAAACCTGGCATTTGTCTTTTGAAGATTTCATTTCTCTGAATTTCAATCCCGAAGAAGAAAAATGTGAGAAAGGATTAAAGTATGAAATGTATTTAAGAGCATTGCTTATGTTTAAGGATGAGGGAAAAAAATCAGCTTATACCATGGATCTGGTAGAACTGTGGAAAATTGCTAAGGGAGATATCAAATTTCGGTTGAGAAATTATGTGTTTGCAATAGAAGCTGAAATAATGTATTCGGTTTCCGGATATAACAGAAAATACAATTATCTGGTTGCAGAAAGTTACTAAATTATATGAGAAGTGAGGTGGTACAGAGTGTCCTTTTTGTACTTAAAAATAATAAAATATAAGCAGATGACCCCTTACAAATTTTGGTACAACCCTCCTTCCACAAAAAGGGCATTCTCTACTGCCTCACATCTTAAAGCAAGTCTGACTTTGGAGGCAACCATTACTCTGCCATTGTTTATTGCAGGAATAATAGCGTTTATATTTCTTATACAAGCTGTTCAGGTTCAGATGCGAATAGAAAAAGCACTGTTTAATCAGACAATGAAAATATCAGGATATGCTTTTTATGTTGATGGAGTAGGTGTGCCGGGAGAAGCAGGGAATTTTGTGGAAACATCTATTATAAGAAAAGCAGTGATAGATGAAGTGGGCGAGGAATTTCTGAATAACAGCTATATCGTGGGAGGGAAGGATGGGATTTACGTTAATTTTATAAAGGAATACAGAGAAGGTATTTTGGATGTGGAATTGGTATACAAAATGGAAGTTCCTTTTAATCTTTTTGGAATTAAACCGGTTACATATACAACAAGAGCGGTATGCCATACATGGATTGGAGGCAGGTCTGACGATTTGGTGGATGAAACAGAATATGCTTATGTGACACCTAATGCAACGGTGTACCATAGCTATTCTGATTGTACATATCTTGTAATGCCGGTTTCAACTGCCTCCTACAGCGAATTAGATAAGAAATATAAGGCATGCAGTAGTTGCTGTGAAGAAAATATTATCTATACAAATGTGTATTACACCCAATATGGCGAGCGGTATCATTCTACCGTGTTATGCAGCAATCTTCACAGAAATGTATTTATGATTGAATTGGATAAGGCTGCTAAGCAATATGAATTATGCAGCAGATGTAGTAAGAGGAAATAAAAATGTTAGTTAATGGAGTTGTAGCTTTAATACTTACAGTAGAAAGTATCTCTGATATAAAAAGTCAGAGTATAGCACTGCCAAGACTGGTTATTTATATGGTGTTTTCCTTATTGGGAAATCTTATATTCAGATATCAGTCTTTTGTATCGTTAGTTGGCGGAATTGTAGTGGGTGTAATGTTTTTAGGGTTCGGGTTGCTTACTAAGGAAGGTGTCGGATATGGAGATGGAGCCATGTTTATGTGTCTGGGAGCTGTACTTGGGTTATATGAGAATTTAAGGTTGTTAATGTATTCTCTTTTGGTAGCGTCAGTGGTTGGAGGCTTATATGCATTAGTCAGAAGAAAAGGACTGAAAATTCAGATACCATTTATTCCCTGTGTACTGGTGACATTCTTAATAATATGGCTGGTGGAGGTGATAGGATGAGACTGAGAGCATATTTTACAGTTGAGGCTTCGTATATTTTTGCTTTTATAGCATTCCTTGTTGTTGCTTTTATAAGATTAGATTACAAGCTTCACGACAGGGTAGTTAACGACAGCTGTAAGATTCAGGCAGGAGTTATGCGTTATCAGGCAAAAGCCTTTTATTATGATGTGAATAGACATAGCCTTGATTATCTTCAAATAATTGCATCACCAATAATAGGAGATAATGAGGATTTTACCCAAAATATGTATAAGGTAATAGAGAAAAAACAAGGTGAATATTACAAAGAACTGAAACTTGGAACGGGAGACATTAACCTGTCAAATACATCGGAAATGATAGCGGTGAAAAAGAATGCAGATGTGGTACGGGCAGGTGGAAGAATTGTTGAAATAATAGGAGATATTAAGGATGAAGGTTGAATATCTTAGGGAAACCGGCGGAAATTATATGGAAATAACAGGGAATGACATGGCAGATGGGTTTGAAATGAAAATGCTGAGGAATAATAAAATAAATGGACTGCTGCCATTAACTGTCAGGCAGGTTAATTCGGAATACAGGTATCTGTATCGAATAAATTCCCATGTAAAAATGAGCGAATATTATGACAGACAGGGTATGGGAATGAAAGAGCTTGATATATTAATAAATTCCCTTGTTACCACCCTAAAAGAATTAAAAGAATATATGCTGGATGAATCAGGGCTTATTATGAATCCGGATTACATTTTTAAGAATAATTCGGAAGGTGTGTTCAGGTTTGCTTATTTTTATTCCGGCAAGGAGAATTTTACGGAGAAACTGAGGCATTTATTTGAAAATATTCTTGGAATTATAGACCACAATGACAACGAGGTGGTAACGGTGGCATATGGAATATACAAACGGTTATGTATGGGAGAATGTTCACTTGAAGAGCTATTTTCATATGATAGGAAAAAGGATTGCGTTGAATGTGAGGTGGTAACAGAGGTTAAGGAAAATCCTATGATAATACCTGAGACTGTGTATGAAGAAGAGGAAGTTCCTCAAAAAATGCAGATATATATGTTATATGGAGGCGCAGGAATTATAGGAGTAGTATTTTTGGTAAGCTTTATTATGCTTATGGCAGATGGAATACGACCTGCAGGAATTCCCAAGGGTCTGTGTGGAATAATAAGTATTGTATGCGGAATAGCCGGTTATTTTTTGTATAGATGGTATATTGAAAATAAGGATTGTATGGTGAAAATAGTAACAAAAGAAGTATCGGTCCCTTACACGACCGAAAAGGTGAAAATAACGCTGCCACAGATTGGCGAAGAAAATCTTACCACTGTTCTCAACAGAGAGGAAGAGGATGAGTACATACTTCAGTGGCAGGAAAATGGGATTTTGAAGAAATATATCGTTAAGAGCGATACAATAATTGGCAGTATGGCCGAAAAAGTTGATTGTCACATCAGTCTTCCGGGAGTTAGCAGAACCCATGCAAAAATTATTAAAGAAAACGACAGATATTATGTAAAGGATTTGAATTCTACTAATGGGACTAAGGTAAATGATGTGATTTTATCCAGCTATCAATTGGTGCCGATTAACAGAAATGATATACTGACTGTGGGAAATGTTAAGTTGATGTTTAATTGAAAATGTATTATAATTCAATAAGATGAAATTCAGCCATTTGTTACAGGAGGATTTATATATGAAGATCAATATATATTATGGTGGAAGAGGGATGATTGATGATCCGGCCATTGCAGTTATTAACAGAATAACAGAAGTTCTTGAAGAGTTAAGAGTAACGGTTGAGAGATATAATCTTCATGAGATGAAAAGCAGCATAATGTCCCTTCCTAAGACAATTAAGGAAGCAGATGCCATAATACTTGCGTCTACTGTAGAATGGTTTGGAATTGGAGGATATATTCCTACATTCCTTGATGCGTGCTGGCTGTACGGAGACAAGAGTAAGATTGCAGGAACATATATGTTCCCTGTTGTAATGGCTAAGGCATATGGCGAGAAGGAAGCACATCTGGACCTTATTACAGCGTGGGAGATTCTTGGTGGTAAGGCATGTAACGGAATATGTGCATATGTTGCAGATGAGACGGAATTTGAACTTAATACCGAGTACAGAGATATTATAGAGAAGCGTGCTGAAGAGATGTACAGAACCGTATCCCAGAAGTTTTCAGCATTACCTACAAGTAACAAGGCTATTAAGCAGAATATTGTAAGTGATATTATTAATCTCACTCCACAGGAGACTGAGCAGTTATCAAAGTATGCAGCTAACGATAATTATGTTAAGAAGCAGAAGGAAGATATTGAACAGCTTGCAGGAATGTTTAAGAGTATGTTAGAAGAGGAAGAGAAGGGTGGAGATGACCACTACCTTGCCGCATTGAAGGCTCACTATGTTCCACAGGAGAATTTTTCGGCCACATACCTTATCAAGATAGAGGGCAAGGAAAAGTCGCTGATTATTGAGATTCATAATAAGGAATTGGAATGTTATTTTGGTCAGATTGAACAGGCAGATGTTATCGGGAAAATGAGTATCAATGTACTTGATGACATCGTGGAAGGCCGTATGACCTTCCAACGAGCATTTATGCAGGGTTCAATGACTGCAAAAGGTAATTTAAGAATTATCAGAATGTTTGATGAGAATTTTGTATTCTAAATGATAATGTAAAACTGCTTCCGCCTGAAACTGAAGGTGAATAACTAAGGGACCCGTTATGCGCCATCATCATACGGTATGCTGTGGCGAGACTGAGTCCGCTGTGTAACTCCTTACAATTAACAAAGGGTTGAAACAGCTTGGACATATAATCATCAGATATTCCACCAAGACTATCCGACACAATAATATGTATGTGGTCATTGTCACATTTTGCAACTACCTCTGCAGTGGCAGTTGAATTAATATCGGATATATTATCCAATAATGCGTTGATGATATAGCTAACAGCCTCTGCATTAAAGGCTGTATCAGGAAGCGAATCACTGACCGATAAATGGATATTGAGAGATGATTTCTCCCTATAATCAGATATCACTTTCTGTATGGCAGATTCCAGATTGCCGAAGCTTAATTTAAGATTGTCGGCATATCTGTAAGTGCTTATGTCCGTCATCAGCTTAATTAGATATTGAATTGACTCTGTTACGATGTTCCACTTGGGATTCTGGTTAATATCATCCACAGATGATGCATATAACTGGGAATAACCATGAATTAATGAAACTGCGTTGAGAATATCGTGACATCCCATACGGATGTCGTCCTTAGTACTTTCAAATAAGGCTTTAACTCGGCTGCAGATGTCCGGGTTAGAAATGTTAAGTTTTTCAAAATAATTTTTATCACTTAATGTATACATCTTAGTACCCTCCTTAAAGAAAAAATACCACAAAATGAGAGGTACTTCAATTTAATATTATATACAAAAAATACTATAAAAGAGGTTATTTCGACATGAAAAAAGAGAATTGTTTGTTTTGCAACCTTGCAAACGGTGTGTTTGCAACCAATACAGTATATGAGGACGAGAATTTTAGAGTAATTCTTGATATTGCTCCTGCGGCTAAGGGACATTGCATAGTTCTTCCAAAAGAGCATTTTGATGATGCACTTACAGCAGACCCGGAGATACTTGGTAAGGCTATGGCAGTGGCAGCCAAGACAGGTAATGCTCTTATGAAAGCATATAACTGTCAGGGTATTAATATAGTACAGAATAACGGAGCGGCAGCAGGACAGACCGTGTTCCATCTTCACATTCATGTTATTCCACGATTCGACAATGACGGACTTGTGCTTAATAAGGCAGGACAGAATGAGACTGATGAAAATCTTGCGATAATTGCAAAAGAAGTTGCAGCAGCATTCTGATAATAATAATTAATTTGATGAATAATATATAGAGAAAATAAATTGACGTACGGAATTGTGTACGTTATAATATTGGTGAAAGGAGTTGATACCATGATGGCTATTAGTATTACAAAAGCAAGAGCCAATTTATACCAGACAGTTTCTGATGTAAATGAGTATTCACAACCTATAACCATAACAAATAATCGAGGAAAGAATGCAGTCCTGATAGCAGAAGATGATTGGTTAGCCATACAGGAAACATTATATCTTAATTCTGTTCCGGGGATGGCTCAGAGTATTTTGGCATCCGGCGAGGAAGAATTATCAGAGTGTGTAGTATATGATCCGAAAGAAGAGTGGTAGATGTATTTAATTAGATTTAGTAAACAGGCTGACAAGGACAAAACACTTTTGAAAGGTGCAGGTCTTGATAGCAAAACGAAGAAATTATTAAATATTATAATGGAAAATCCATTTATAACACCTCCTCCATATGAAAGTCTGGTTGGTAATTTAGAGGGTTTTTATTCAAGAAGAATTAATCTTCAACATAGATTAGTATATGAAGTATATCCGGAGGCAATTACCATAGATAACGTAGAATACGAGGGAACCGTAAAGGTGGTTAGAATGTGGACACATTATGATGGTATATAAAAAGGGAGCAATAAGCTCCCTTTAGTTAGTTGATACTGTTTCTTCAATGAGATTCATTATTATGTTGATTGCGTCATTCAATGTGCTTGACTGCATTGTCTGAATATATTGTTCTCTATTCTCATATAAATTGTTAATTGCATTGAAAAGAGTGTCATTGGTAAGATTCTCTTCTTCCAGAACCTCACTATAGCCCTGTTTCTTAAAGGACGCAGCATTAAGAATCTGGTCCCCGCGACTTGCACCTGCAGGAAGTGGAATGAGCAGGTTAGGTTTATTCATGGCAAGAAGCTCACAGATAACATTGGCTCCGGCGCGAGATACAACAATATCTGCTGCAGCGAATAAATCCTTTAATTCTGTATTAACATATTCAAACTGATAGTAGCCGGTTGTACTGTAAAAGGTTGGGTCAACCTTTCCTTTACCACATACATGAATAACCTGGTACTTACGAAGAAGCTCCGGAAGTATATCGCGGATAGCTTCATTAACATGAAGTGCTCCAAGGCTTCCACCAATAACCATAAGTACCGGTTTGGATGTATTGAAGTTACATAATTTAAGTCCGGCAACCTTATCTCCTGAAAGTAATTCCTTACGAATAGGAGAGCCTGTAAGTATTCCCTTTCCCTCAGGAAGTGAACTGACGGTCTCCGGGAAGTTACAGCATATTCTGGTGGCATATTTTGCACATAATTTGTTAGCAAGACCCGGAGTCATATCAGACTCATGGATAATTGCAGGAATGTGACATTTACCCGCACCTCTGACAACAGGAACTGCTACAAAGCCACCCTTGGAAAATACAATGTCCGGCTTAAGCTTCTTCATAAGCTTTCTTGCCTGTGACATACCTCGAAGAACCCTGAATGGGTCGGTAAGATTCTTTATATCAAAATATCTTCGGAATTTACCGGTAGATATGCCGTAATACGGAATATCAAGTTCTTCGATTAGCTTCTTCTCTATACCATTATATGAGCCTATGTATGTTATATCATACCCGGCTTCCTTTAAAGACGGAATCAGTGCAATGTTAGGGGTAACATGGCCGGCTGTTCCTCCGCCTGTTAATACTATTTTCTTCATTGTAAAACCTCTTATCTGTCTGCAAGATATTCCTTGAGTGCGTTAGCTAACTGGTCAGGACAGGATGTTGACCTTGCACCACATCTGATACCTTCAAGACGTGAAATTGCTTCATTGATGTCCATTCCCTCAACGAGACGTGAAATTCCCTGAGTATTTCCTGAACATCCGCCTACAAATTCTACATACTTAATTATATTGTTGTCAACTTCAAATTTAATTCTTAGTGAACAAGTTCCACGAGTTGAATATGTATTCATTATTGCCTCCTAATTATCTTATGAAAATTATAGCCCATTTATTATAGCATAACAAGGCAAAAAGTGGTATAATCAATCAAAAAATATTGGAGGAACGATGATGATTGGAATAATTGGTGCAATGGAACAGGAAGTTAGTCAGATTGTTGCAGCTATGACAGACGTTGCAGTTTCTGAAATTGCAGGAATGAAATTTAATAAGGGAAAGTTTTGTAATAAAGAAGTTATAGTAGTAAAGAGCGGAATAGGTAAAGTTAATGCTGCAATATGTGCTGAGATTCTTGTAGCATGCTTCAACGTAAGCAAAATTATTAATACAGGTATTGCAGGTTCTCTTAAGAATGAAATCAATATAGGTGATGTGGTTTTATCAACAGACGCATTACAGCATGATATGGATGCAACTAATTTTGGATATGCTAAAGGTGTAATTCCGGGTATGGAAGTATCAACATTTATTGCAGATGAGGAGCTTATTAATACTGCGGAAGCAGCATGTCATAAGGCATGTCCTGATATATCAGTATTCAAGGGAAGAGTTGTAAGTGGTGATATTTTTGTAAGTGATAAGGCTGTTAAGAATGATATCGCTGAAACCTTCCATGGTTACTGTACTGAGATGGAAGGAGCAGCAATTGCCCATGCCGCATATCTTAATAAAGTACCGTTCCTTATTATCAGGGCTATCTCTGATAAAGCAGATGACAGCGCATCTATGGACTACAATGAATTTGAAAAGAAGGCAATTGCCAATTCAGTTAAGCTTCTTACAGCAATGATGGAAGAATTATAGAATAAAAAGGGATTATTCGTCGAACGAAACTATCTGTATAATGTGGGTAATCAAGGATATAATTAATGCATAACTCAGTGGGGAGGAAGCATATGTTATATTTTATGATTATATCGGGAGCATTTCTTGCGGGAGTGGGAATCAATACTGCTCTTATGAATTGTATAAGGAACCTTGTACGGGATACGGAGGAAATGGAGGATACGGATAACAGTTTTTTGAAACAGATGAAGTTAAGATACAAGAACTGTATGCGAATCGGACATGAAATTCGTAATACGGAGGCTTTTGCCGGAAAATATATGGACAAGTACACAAGCTATGGACTTAGCTTTGCCGCTTATGAGAAAATAATATCAGTATGTGGTGGAATATGTGTTGTGGCGGCAATCGCAGGAGCGATGCTTGACAGAAGCAGACTTTTGCAGTATCTTTTGCTTGGCTTTTTGGCTATGTATGTAATTAATGGACTGAAGAACATGACGGATGTCAGGGGAAACAGAAGACGGATAACAAGAAATATAGTTGATTATTTTGAAAACAGATTTGTGGCGGCAACAGAAGAACCACGAGCAAAATATGAAGAGCCATCTACAAAATCCGTGATGAAAGAAGAAAAAAGAGAGGTAAAATCTTTTACCGACGAGGAAAAAAGGATAATTGACGATATTCTGCGTGAATATTTAGGTTGATTTAATAAAGTAATTCTACTATAATTATAAAGACTTTGAAAAAATTGTTTAACAAAGGAGAACGAGACAATGGCAAAGGTAACATTTGATTATTCGAAAGCATCTAATTTTATCGCACCTCACGAAATGGAATATATGAAGAAACTTGCAAATGACGCTAAGGAGCTTCTTGTATCTAAGACCGGTGCAGGTAATGATTATGTAGGATGGATTGATCTTCCTGTTGATTATGATAAGGAAGAGTTTGCAAGAATTAAATCAGCAGCTAAGAAGATTCAGGAAGATTCTGATGTACTTGTAGTAATCGGAATCGGTGGTTCATATCTTGGAGCAAGAGCTGCAATTGAATTTTTAAGACATGGATTTTATAACAACCTTACTAAGGAAGAACGTAAGACACCGGAAATATATTATGTAGGTAATAATATCAGCAGTACATATATTGCAGGTCTTATTGATGTAATCGGTAACAGAGATTTCTCAGTAAATATTATTTCTAAGTCAGGAACTACAACAGAGCCTGCTATTGCATTCCGTGTATTTAAGGAAATGCTTGAGAAGAAATATGGACATGATGAAGCTGTTAAGAGAATTTATGCTACAACAGATAAGGCTAAGGGAGCTCTTAAGAACCTTGCTAACGAGGAAGGTTATGAGACATTTGTTGTACCTGATGATGTTGGTGGAAGATTCTCAGTACTTACAGCAGTTGGTCTTTTACCAATCGCAGTAAGCGGAGCTGATATTGACAGCCTTATGGCAGGTGCAGCAGAAGGAAGAAGACTTGCTCTTGAATCAGAGTTCGAAGAGAACGATGCTATGTTATATGCTGCAGTTAGAAATAATCTTTTAAGAAAAGGCAAGAATGTAGAAATCATCGCTAACTATGAGCCATCACTTCATTATATTGGAGAATGGTGGAAGCAGTTGTTTGGAGAGAGCGAAGGCAAGGACAATAAGGGTATCTTCCCTGCAGCTTGTGATTTCACAACAGACCTTCATTCACTTGGACAGTACATTCAGGATGGCGCAAGAATGATGTTTGAGACAATTATGAATGTTGAGAAGGTAAGAACTGAGCTTGTAATCGGACAGGAATCAGTTGACCTTGACGGACTTAATTATCTCGCAGGCCAGACTGTGGATTTCGTTAACAAGAGTGCCATGAACGGCGTGCTTGTGGCTCATACAGACGGAAATGTACCTAACCTTATGGTTAACATTCCGGAGCAGAACGAATTCTATCTTGGCGAGCTTTTCTACTTCTATGAGTTTGCATGTGGCGTAAGCGGATACATTTTAGGCGTTAACCCATTTAACCAGCCGGGTGTTGAGAGCTACAAGAAGAATATGTTTGCTCTTCTTGGAAAGCCTGGATACGAGAAGGAAAGAGAAGAAATTTTAGCAAGACTTAATAAATAGTAAGACTAATCTGACCGTCGGAATGTTATTCGTTCCGACGGTTGTTTTGTTATGGAATGGAGTAAAGGCATATGAAAATAGTGATGTTGGATAAAAAAACATTAGGGTATGACAGTGATTTATCAGAGCTTGAAAAACAGGGCGAATTAGTCATATACGAAACAACCTCAGAGGACGAGGTCATTGAGAGAATACAGGATGCAGACGCTGTAATAATCAACAAGGTTGTTATCGGTAAGAGAGAAATGGATGCAGCACCTATGCTTAAGTATATAGGAATCACTGCTACGGGAACCAACAACGTAGACCTTGCATATGCAGCTAAAAAGGGCATAACTGTAACTAATGTAAAAGGATATTCTACAAAGGTTGTGGCACAGCACACTGTGGCACTTTTACTTTCAGTAATGGAGCAGGTGGCTTACTATGACAGATATATTAAATCCGGAGAATATTCACGAGGTAGTCTTTTTACCTATCTTGAGAAATCTTTTATGGAGCTTGACGGTCATACATGGGGAATTATCGGTCTTGGAGAAATAGGAAGAGAAGTGGCGGGACTTGCTAAAGCATTTGGATGCAGGGTTATTTACTATTCTACAAGTGGAAAAAATAATAATAGCGAGTATGAAAGAGTGGATTTTGACACATTGTTAAAGGAATCGGACATCGTATCCGTACATGCACCTCTTACTGAGGCAACACATAATTTAATGAATAAGGATGCTTTTAGCAAGATGAAAATTACAGCTTTTTTCATTAATGTGGGAAGAGGTCCTATTGTGGACGAAAAAGCACTTGCAGATGCTATTGATAACGGAGAGATTGCAGGTGCGGGATTAGATGTATTTGTGAAGGAGCCATTGTCAGCAGATAACCCACTTATGAATATAGCTGATAAAGATAAAATAGTCATGACCCCTCATATAGCATGGGCAAGCAGAGAAGCAAGAGCGAGACTGGTTATGGAGGTAACCGAGAATCTCAAAGCATATGTTATGGGAGAGAAGAGAAATGTAGTTAATCCTCTTCAATAACATGCATTTCAAGGAAATCAAAATCTATGTGTTCAATGAAGTTGTCCTGATAAAAGCGAACTTTATCGTGGCGCTTAAAATCAGTAATTGATTTCTCAAGCCAGATAGGCTCAGATATGTCAAAATAATTGCAGGCATCTGTAAGGGCTTCAAATACCTTGCGGGTACGATTCATATCATCGGAATCATTAATGATTACGGTATCTTTTACTAAACGGGTATCGCTAAAAATTTTAAACCAGACACGAAACATGGGGCATTTCCTTTTCTAAACATGATAATAGTAGTCTATACTATAAAATATTATAAAGTCAATTAGCAAATCAAAGATAAAATACTTGTCCTATAATATTAATTGTTTTATAATGTAGATAAATATATTTTTTGGAGGCGTTACGTGGAGGATAAGAACATTTTAAAAGGTGATATTAACAGCTTAAGAGAATTTCGTGATATTGTTGACAGAAATATCAATGCACGTAATCAGGTTGAGCTTACATTAATAGAAGAAAAGAGACTTGAGAAGGAACTTAGCCTCAATAAGAAGAATCTTAAGGATGATATTGACTCAACAGTTAAGTCACGTCGCAATCAGGTTGCGTCACAGTTTGATTCTGAGATGAGCAAGGAAGAGGATAAGCTAAGAAAGGCTAAGGGAAAGAGAGACAGAGCCAAGGAAAAGGGTGTCAAGGAAAGAATATCGGATGAGACAGCGGATCTTGCACGTCAGAATAAAGAGATTAAGGGAAATATAAGAACTGAACTTAAGGGAGCAAGACTTCCGAAGTTCTGTGGCTCGGCATTTTATTTTACCCTTTATTTTACCAAGGGATTTGGTGAAGTAATGACCTGTGCACTTATGGTAATTCTTATGTTTTTACTGTTACCAGGTGGAATATATGCATTACTTCCGGTAGACTTTGAAAAGAAGTTCTGGCCGATAGCACTTTTGGCAATAACATATTTTGTTGTTATCGTATTTTGCTGTTTCATATATATTATTATTGGCAAGAAGACTAAGGGCAAGCAGGAAGAGAAATTAAAAGAAATCCGTCAGCTCAGAGACAGAGTGAATGGCAACAAGAAGCAGATTAAGAAAATAACCAAGTCAATCCGTAAAGATAAGAATGAGGAGATGTACGGTCTTGGAGATTATGACGAGAAGATTCGTGCTATCGAAAGCGAAATTCAGAGAATTAACGGAGAAAAGGAAGCAGCAATTCTTAACTTTGATGAGAATGTTAAGTCTACTATTGTTAAGGAGATTGAAGCTAAGGAACTTCCAAGAATTGAAGAACTGGAAGCTAAGTATAATGAGGCTGTAGCTAACAGGGAAGCAATGGAGGAAATTGTTAAGCAGACAGGACTTAAGATATCATCTGAGTATGAAGCTTACCTTGGTAAGGAATATACCAACTTGAACAAAATAGACCGATTAATGTCGGTAATGGAGTCAGGAAAGGCAACTACAATTTCTGAAGCCATTGAAGTAGCGAAAACAGAACCATAGATTATGTAGGACTCCTTTTACCGTAAGGTAGAAGGAGTTTTAAAACGGTAATATTACTTAAAATCTGACATATATTCCATAAGACTGCACAAAATACTTTGACTGATAAGGTCAGCAAGAAGCATAACCTTAGAGAGTCTTGTGGTCTGAAGAAGCAGTGATTCCATCATGCCGGAGAAATTAACTATGCCGGTAATATGCATGTCTCCTATGCTTGGCAGAGTTTTGTTGACGCCAAGCCCGGGATGAAGGGGACCTTCGCTTACGGTCACAAAGCCTACGTGGTCCATAGTTCCCAGAGAAGCATCAATTGCAATTATAAACGGCTCCATATGGTTGAGCCTTATCTGAGATATTTTGGATTCAAGGTTGGCTGCATGTACGGGGTCATCCAGAGTTCCGTATACAGATACCTGCGGCAAAGGATATTTTGAAAGCTTATGACCCACAAGGGGGCCAAGGCTGTCGCCGGTTGAACGGTCACTTCCGATGCAGAGTAAGATGATTTCCCTGTCGGAAATATCGTAATCGTCAAACATACGGAGCAACTGTGCCTTTAGAAGAGCAGCACTTTTTCTTTGGTCAGAATTAAAGTAAAATACCTTTGGTGTGGTTTTTAACATAGTGGTCCTTTCTAATGGTATATTGTGAATTGCTATATAAAGTGTATGTATTTTATGACTAAAATATGAAAGAGAATTGCGACTGTTTTTGACAGGAAATCTAACTTTTGTCAAAAAAAGGATGATTTTATATACAGAAAATGATAGAATATCAGTGGATTATATGTTAGAGTGAAAAAAGATGTGAATATTTAGAATGGAGGTGCGTTGTCATAGAGATTATATACAGCAGTAAGTCAGACAAGACAGTTGGTACAGGATTGCCTAAGAATGTCAGACATTACGGAAATGATAATGGAAAGCGCAAGATTTATATAGAAGATTATGTGTACTCTTTCATCGAAGGGTTAAGACAGGATGAATATGATGAAGGAATGACAGGTTTACTATTGGGAGAAATCCGTAAAGAGAAGGATGCAGTGTATGTGTTTGTTAAAGGTGCTGTGGAGGTAACTAATGCAGCGGTATTTAAGGACAAAATTGCATTTACGGATGAGACATGGCCAATTGCTAACAGCGTTGTAGGTCGTTTTTTTGGAGATATGCAGATTGTAGGATGGTATCTTAATTCTACAATTATTACCGATAAGCATATGGACATTATTAATAAGGCAGATAAGGACAGTTTTGCTGATGAGGATAAGATTTTTATTCTTATGAATCCTGAGACTGGCAGCGAAGCGGTGTATGAGAAGGGCAAGTCAGGTCTTAAGAAGGCTAACGGATACACTGTATTTTTTGAACGCAATGAGTCTATGCAGAACTATATGACAGAGATTCGTGATGAGCATATGTCATACAGAGAGGATTCTGATGAAGAGAGAGGCAGATACAGACAGATGGTTAATAACAGAGGTTCTGTATCTAAGAAAGTTAAGACTAACTTAAGTCTTATTTACGGACTCAGTATGCTGCTTATTATTGTTGTGCTTGTAATAGGAATTAACAGCATTAATGGTTACAACAAGATGAAGGATAAAGCACCTGAAGCAACAGGCGGAGAGATTCTTGATAATAGTGATGGCCCTAGCAAGACACCTGTAGAAGATGTGGAGGGGGATATTACAACAGAAGCCCCAACAGATGAAGAGCCTACAACAGAGACTCCAACAACAGAAGCTCCAACAACGGAAGCCCCAACAACCGAGGCTCCGACAACTGAGGCTCCAACAACCGAGGCTCCTACAGAGGCACCATATACATATTATGTAGTTAAGGCAGGAGACAGCCTTTTCAAAATATGTCAGCAGGTATATGGAGTACAGAGTAATGCCTATGTAGAGAAAATCAAGGCTGCTAATCAGGATGTAAATTTTGGAGAATTATTGCCTGGAGTACAGCTTAGAATTCCAAAGATATAGAAGGGAAGTTACGATTTTGGCAGAAATGAGACAATATCGTAGAGAGAAGAAACAGAATAATCGTATTAAGGTGGGACTGATAATAGCGGCAATCGCTATTGTGGCGGTCATTGTGGTATGTGTCGTTAAGAAGAAGACATATTTTGAATCATATAAGACCGAAAGTTCTTTCAGACGTAATGATACGGGATATGCAGAATATGTGTATTTTGGCAATCAGATAGTCAGATGCAGCAAGGATGGAATTGCGGCCTTTGATGATGATGGGCAGCAGTTGTGGAACAATACATATGAGGTTAACAATATGTATGTGAATCATAGCGGGTCATATCTTGCAGTTGCTGACAGGAATGGAAATAAGGTATATACATTTGACAAGAGTGGATATGTGACAGAGATTAACACGGCACTTCCTATTCTTGATATGTGCGTATCCAAAGCAGGATATGTAGTCGTTATTCTTGAAGATAAGAATGCGGATTACATCAATATGTATAGTATTGAAGGCGAGAAGATATATACAATCAAGAAGACTATAGAAATTGACGGATTGCCTGTCAGCGTTTCGGTTTCAGAGGATGGAGAGAAGCTTATTGCAGCCTTCACCGGAATTGACGGAACGGAGATATCCACCAGCGTAGTATTTTATAATTTTAATGAAGTAGGTCAGAATGAGAACGAGAGAGTTGTGGGAGGCTATGACTACGGCAATAAGATGGTTGGATGCGTCAGATTTATTGATGCAACAACAGCAGTAGCTTTTGCAGAGGATAAAATTAGTATTTATTCTATCGTAGAGTATCCTAAGCTTGTTAAAGAAATTCCTGTTGACTACGAAATCGAGTATATTTTTACCGGAAACTCATATGTGGGAACACTGCATAGGGAAACGGACAGAAGCAACAGCATAATGGAGGTATATAATACATCCGGTTCCCTTGTTCTCAGAGAAGAAATAGAAGAGGATTATACAACCTACAGATTTTCGGGAAGTAACATCCTTATGTATAATGATAAAGAATGCAGAATCATTAATACCAAAGGAAAAGAAGTTTTTACTCACAATTTTGAAGATGGAATAATTGATATGATACCATTGTCAGATACCAAGAATTTTCTTGTAGTAGACAGAGAGTACATTAGAAAAATAAAACTTAAATAACAGGAGATATTATGAACTGGACATTATTATCAATATTAGTAATACTTATTGTTAATGTTTTGATAGGTATTAAAAAGGGATTAATCAAGATGCTGTTCTCGGCGTTGTCAATTATAGTTGTTGTAATAATTACATCTATTTTTGCACCGAAGCTGGCAGAATTTTTAAAAGATAATACAACATGGGATGATTCGCTGACATCTAAGACAGAGAGTTTTCTTATTGATAAAGGAATAATCAAAGAGGATGTGGAAATTGATGTTTCTGAGCTTCCGATTCCGGATATGATTAAGGAGAAAATCGCTGAAGGAACAGAGGATGCGATGGAACAGGGAATTAAGGGATACAATGAAGCTGTTGTTAACAAGGTTTCAGGTGTAATATTTTCTGCTATAGTATACATTGTATTCTTTGTGGTAGCCATGGCACTGACCAGTATAATCTGTATGATACTTGATGTGGTAAGTAAGCTTCCGGTTCTTAATCAGATTAATAAAACGGCGGGTGGAATTATAGGTCTTGTTCAGGGACTTGTAATTATCTGGTTGTTTATGATAATTATTATGATTTTTGGAAATACTGAATTTGCAATGCATGTTCATAAGGATATTAACAGTAATCCTATTCTTACATTTTTATATGATAAGAATGCAATTATGTATTTCGTAACCAAATTTTTAATTTAATAACTTCAATTCGCAAAGTGGTATGAAACATCATACCACTTTGTGAATTGAAAATTAAAAAAAGATGTTGACTTACGGAAATATCTCTGATATACTGTAAAAGCTGTTGAGAGATATGGCGAGTTAGCCAAGTGGTAAGGCGTGGGTCTGCAACACCCTGATCGTCGGTTCAAATCCGTCACTCGCCTCTATTACCCCCGGAAACTAATTGTTTCCGGGATTTTTTTCATTATAGGAAGTGGATTATGGATATAGCAGTTGGAGATATTATAAAAATGAAAAAACAACATCCCTGTGGAAATAGTGAATGGGAAGTTCTGAGAACAGGTGCAGATTTCAGACTTAAGTGTATGGGATGCGGACACCAGATTATGCTCGCAAGAAAGCTTGTGGAGAAAAATATAAAATCTTTAAGAAAACCGGAATAAAATGCTTGCAAACATTGAAATTATGTGGTAATATCTGTGTTTGTGATATATTGATTATATTCCTTGCTTCTTACTTAGATAAGAAGCCAATAGACCAGAAGGAGGTGCAGTACAGCATGAATAAGTACGAATTAACAGTTGTTGTTAACGCAATGACAGAGGACGATGTAAGAACAGCAGTCATCGATAAAGTTAAGGAACTTGTTGCTAAGTGCGGTGGTACAATCACAGCAGTTGAAGAGGCAGGCAAGAAGAGATTAGCTTACGAGATTAAGAAGATGAATGAAGCGTTCTACTATTTCTTCCAGGTTGATGGTGTTGCTGAATTCCCAGCAGAAATCGCAGCACAGCTTCGTATTATGGACAACGTTCTCAGATTCTTATGCGTTAATGTAGAAGAATAATAAGCTTGTGTCGGTCGTGGAACCGAGAAGGAGGCAGGTTATGAATAAAGTAATCTTAATGGGACGATTAACCAGAGATCCTAATATCAGTTACTCATCTGGAGAGAGACAGACTACTGTTGCCAGATATACATTAGCAGTTGATCGCAGACGCCGTGCAGATGGTGGAGAGCAGACTGCAGATTTTATTTCATGTGTAGCATTTGACAGATCTGCAGAATTTGCAGAGAAGTATTTACATCAGGGTACTAAGCTTGTTGTAACAGGAAGAATTCAGACAGGAAGCTACACTAATAAGGACGGACAGAAGGTCTATACAACAGATGTTGTAGTTGAAGAACAGGAATTCGCAGAAAGTAAGAATGCCGGTGATGGGGGATTTTCACAGGCAGCGGGAAGACCACAGCCAAGTGCTGCAGGAGATGGATTTATGAATATTCCTGACAGCGTTGATGATGATGGCTTGCCATTTTAATTGATATTATATAGGAGGTCATACAGAATGTCTAATCCAAGAGAAGCACGCGGAACAGATGCTCCAATGAAGAAGAGAATCAACCGCAGAAGAAAGAAAGTATGTGTATTTTGTGCAGATACAACTAACGCTATTGATTACAAAGATGTTAATAAATTAAAAAGATTTGTATCAGAGAGAGGTAAGATTCTTCCAAGAAGAATTACCGGAACATGTGCTAAGCATCAGAGAGCTCTTACAGTTGCTGTTAAGAGAGCAAGACAGATTGCACTTTTACCATACTCATTAGATTAATTAAAGTATGTGAGACTCACAACCGAATGGTTGTGGGTCTTTTTAATTTTTTCTTTTATAAATTTAATCTTCGTGCTATAATACTTTTATCTATAGCTATTAGGGAGAAGCGTTATGGGTAAGAAGAGTAGAGATTTTAGAAAAATAATAAATACATACCTTAAATGGCCTATATTGGTGGGTGTGTTTTTTGCCATAATTAATGTGTTCCTGTTTTTTACAAATATTAAGTCAGGAATTATTATGTCGGGTGCCATGATTATATATGTAATCGCTATTGTAGCGGTAATGGTCAGCCGTCATTCAACTCTTTCCAATGCCATGATGGATTTTGCATCAGGCTATGCACAGATGCAGAAGCAGATGTTGGATTCTTTCATGATACCATATGGTCTTGTGGATAATACGGGAAGAATTCTCTGGCTTAACAGTGCGTTTGCTGAGGTTGTAGGCAAGGAAAATTATAGAAAGAGTCTTAGTTCAGCGCTTCCGGAGCTTGAGGGCTTTAAGTTTGAAGCCGGTGCGGAGGAACAGAATTATACTTTTGAATATAACGATAAGGTATACAGAATACTGATAGAGAAGATTAATCTTGCAGGAATTAATCTGGATGTTGATATTCTTATGGCGGGAGCATCTTCAGACCTGTATGCCGCATATCTTTTTGATGAGACCGAGATTACAGCATGTAAGAGAGAATTACATGATGAGAGATTTGTTGCGGGACTTATCTACATAGATAATTATGACGAGGCGTTGGAAAGTGTTGATGAAGTAAGACGTTCATTGCTTATTGCACTTGTTGACAGAAAGATTAATAAGTATTTTTCAGCCGGCAATGCCATAGTTAAGAAGCTTGAGAAGGATAAATATTTTATCGTATTCAGATATCGTTTCCTTGAACAGTTAAGGGAGGAGCGTTTTTCTTTCCTTGAGGATGTTAAGTCAGTTAACATCGGTAATGAGATGGCGGTTACTCTCAGTGTGGGTATAGGTGCCATGAATGGAACCTTTATTAAGAACTACGAGATGGCAAGAGCTGCCATTGACCTTGCGTTAGGACGTGGCGGAGACCAGGTTGTGGTAAGGGATGCCAACAAGGTAACTTACTATGGTGGTAAGAGCGGCTCTGTCGAGAAGAATACGAGAGTACGTGCAAGAGTTAAGGCTCATGCATTAAGAGAACTTATTGAAGCTACGGATAACATTATTATTATGGGTCATAAGATTAGTGATGTGGATGCCATTGGTGCTTCAATTGGTATATATGCGACAGCAAGAATTTTTTCAAAGAAGGCGCATATTGTGCTTAATGATGTGACTACCTCATTACAGCCGATTGTGGACCTGTATAAGGGTAATCCGGATTATGAAAAGGACTTGTTTGTAACAAGTGAGGAAGCACTTTCCAAGGTTGGTAACAATACACTTCTTGTGGTTGTGGATGTTAACAGGGCTAACTATACAGAATGTCCGGAGTTAGTAGGAAAGTGTAAGAATACGGTGGTATTTGACCATCACAGACAGGGTAATGACCAGATAGAGAATGCAACACTTTCATACATTGAACCATATGCATCTTCTACCTGCGAAATGGTATCAGAGATATTACAATATATATCTGATAAGGTAAAGATTAAACCAATCGAAGCGGATACTTTGTATGCCGGTATCGTTATTGATACTAATAATTTTAGCAACAAGGCCGGTGCAAGAACCTTTGAAGCTGCTGCATTTATGAGAAGATGCGGAGCGGATATAGTAAGAGTCAGAAAACTTTTGAGAACTGACATGACAGAATATAAGGCGAAGGCTGATGCGGTAAGACATGCGGATGTATATAAGTCATATGCTCTTAGTGTATGTCCTAGCGAGGGACTTCAGAGTCCGACTATTGTAGGAGCTCAGGCGGCTAATGAGTTGCTTAATATTAATGGAATTAAGGCATCAATAGTATTTACTGATTACAATGACACAATTTATCTTAGTGCAAGGTCTATAGATGAGGTTAATGTGCAGATTATTATGGAGAGACTTGGCGGTGGTGGTCATATGACTATTGCAGGAGCACAGTTGAAGGATATGACAATGGAAGAAGCAGTTAATCTTGTGAAGAAGACCTTGGATGATATGGAAGCGGAGGGCGCAATTTAATGAAGATAATTTTATTACAGGATGTAAAAGCACTTGGAAAAAAAGGTGAGACAGTAGATGTAAGTGACGGATATGCAAGAAACTGTATTTTGCCTAAGAAACTGGGTGTAGAGGCTAATGCCAAGAATATGAATGACCTTAAGTTACAGAAGGCACATGAAGAGAAGGTTGCCAAGGAACAGCTTGAAGAGGCTAAGGCACTTGCTGAAAAGATGGCAGAGATGGAAGTTATTTTGTCAATTAAGTCCGGTAAGGATGGAAGAACTTTTGGCTCAGTATCTACGAAGGAAATAGCGACTGCCCTTAAGGAGCAGCATGGTCTTGCCATAGACAAGAAGAAGCTCTTATTGGACGAACCAATAAGAACAGTTGGTACTACAATTGTGGGAGTAAAATTACACAGAGAAGTAACAGCGAAGATTAACGTAAGAGTAAGAGAGGCGTAAGATATGGATGAAACGCTTGTAAAGCGTGTAATGCCACATAGTATAGAAGCGGAACGTTCGGTAATAGGCTCAATGCTTATGGATGTTGAGGCTATCGTTATTGCATCGGAAATTCTTGAGAAGGAGGATTTCTATACGGGACAGTATGGAATACTGTTTGATGCAATGGTTGCACTTAACAGAGAGAAGAAACCGGCTGACCTCGTTCAGGTACAGGATAAGTTAAAACAGATGCAGGCTCCTGAGGAACTTGCAGGTATTGATTTTCTGAGAGATATACTCAGTACTGTACCTACATCTGCTAATATCAAGCATTATGCACGAATTGTAAAAGATAAATCAATGTTGCGAAATCTTATTCGCACGGCACAGAAAATAGAGAATACATGCTACGAAGGCAAGAATGACATAGAAAGTATTATGTATGAGGCCGAGAAAGATGTTACCAAGATAACTCAGGGAGGCAGCAGTGAGGAGTACACACCAATCGGAGAGATCGTAATGGACGCTCTTGACAGAATGGAAGCGGCTGCCAAGATGGGTGGTAAAATAACAGGAATTCCAACCGGGTTTAAGCATCTTGATTATAAGACGGCAGGACTTCAGAACTCGGATTTTATTCTTGTTGCGGCAAGACCGTCAATGGGTAAGACTGCTTTTGTCCTTAATATAGCCCAGTATGTTGCAGTTAAGAATCACACAACGACTGCTATATTCAGTCTGGAAATGTCTAACGTTCAGTTGGTTAACCGACTTATATCCATGGAGTCTAAGGTTGATTCCAAGAATATAAGAACCGGTAATATGTCACCGTCTGAATGGGCAAGTGTATCAGAAGGAGCATCAAGAGTGGGAATGTCTAACCTCATTATTGATGATACGCCGGGTATTTCAATTGGAGAACTCAGAAGTAAATGCCGAAAGTATAAGAGAGATAAGAACCTGGGACTTATTATCATTGACTACATTCAGTTAATGAGTGGTGGTAAGAAGAGTGAGTCGAGACAGCAGGAGGTATCGGAGATTTCAAGAGCTCTTAAGGGTGTTGCCAGAGAGCTTAATGTACCGGTAATTGCCTTGTCACAGCTTAGCCGTGCAGTGGAATCAAGAGATAACAAGAGACCTATGTTATCAGACCTTCGTGAATCCGGAGCCATCGAGCAGGATGCGGACGTTGTAATGTTTATATACAGAGATGAATATTATAATAAAGACCAGTCAGAGGAAAAACATGTTGCCGAGATAATCATAGCAAAGCAGAGAAACGGTCCTACCGGAACCGTAAAGCTTGCATGGATTGGAGACCTTACGAAATTCGCAGATTTGGAAGTTCAATACAAGGAAGAGTAAGTTGCAAAACTTACTCTTTTTTGGCATAATCCGTCGAACGATTAATGAGCCATTGTCCGTACAAGCTGATATAATCAGAATGTTAATAAGTTATACGGAGGGATAATAGTATGAAAAGATATCTTATATCAGAAGCATCGGCAATGACCGGACTAGAGGCCCATGTGCTCAGATATTGGGAAGAAGAACTGGGACTTTTGATACCAAGGAATGAATTGGGACATCGGTATTACACGGAAGAGCATCTGAATATTCTGGCAAGGGCAAAAGAAATGAAGGGTAAAGGATACCAGTTAAAAGCCATAAAAAGTGAATTGTTTGGTGAGATACATAGTGAGGATGTGGATAACTTACAACCACCAGTTCCGGTACATACCGATGTTGTTCCTTCGGAGGATGATAAGACCAGAGATATTCGTATGGAACAGTTTAAGCAGATAATTGGCAGTATAGTTACACAGTCGTTGAGAGACAATAACGAAATTCTTGGGGACAGAGTTATTAAGGAAATGGATTATCTGATGAGAATGAGAGAGGAAGCAGAAGAGGATAGATATAAACGTCTGGATGAGACAATAAGAAACTGTCAGAGAATAGGCAGGGACAGAAAAAAACATAAAAAAAGAACCTCTCATATCTGAGAGATTCTTCTAAGTATAATTATTCAGCAGAGATTGCTCCTACAGGACATGCTGCTTCGCATGCACCACATGAAAGACATGCATCTGCGTCAATTTCGTAATGTGAATCACCAGGTGCAATTGCTCCAACAGGGCATCCGCCTGCACATGAGCCACAACTTACGCATGAATCTGAAATAACGTATGCCATAGTTACATTTACCTCCTAAGTATTAGTTGATGTAATTATATAACATTGTGAATAAGAAAACAAGACAAGATTGCAAGAAAATATAGGTAATGCTTGTAACTTCCAAATTGTTGGTATATAATCATATTGCGTTAAAAAATGGTAATAATACCAATTAGGAGGATACAAAAAAATGGCTCAGATTAATAAAGATATGATTATTCACGATATTCTTCAGGTGGATGCGGAGATTATTCCTATTCTTCTTGATGCGGGAATGCATTGCGTAGGATGTCCATCGGCTCAGGGAGAGACATTGGAAGAAGCATGTATGGTACATGGAATAGATTCAGATTCTCTTACTAATGTAATTAATGATTTCCTTAAGTTTAAGGCAGAAAAAGCTAATAACTAATTATGTTTCAGAAACTTTTTTTGGGAAAAGATATTAACCGTGCAGAGAATACTTTTGTGTGGACGGCAGCATCAGGAATAGTTTATTCATGTCAGTCGCTGATATTCCTTATGATGATAACTAATCTGATGGGTGAATCAGCGGGTGGATTGTATTCTGTTGGAATGATGGTTGCACAACAGATGCTTACGGTAGGAAAGTATTCTGTCAGAAATTTTCAGGTGTCAGATATAAGGCAGAAGTATTCTTTTGAACAATACTACACGTTCAGAATATGCACCTGCCTTGTTGCTATGTTAGTAACCTTTATGTGGATACTAATCGGTGGATACAGAGGGAA
>JAZQKW010000069.1:0-4251 GCA_045542375.1 Butyrivibrio sp. | reverse complement strand
ACAAGGGTATTAAGCTGATATGACTGAACATCTCTATCCTTTACCTTAAGTCCACAGTTATCCCATATTACATACTGTGTCTGATAAATATCTCCATTATCAAGCATATCATCAGTAAAATCAAAAGTTGGCAGATGATCTCCGTACATTACAAGCACGGTCTTCTCATCTAATTTTTCAAGCTCCTTAATCAAATCAGCAATGAACTTATCCATCTCATGAATCTGATTAACATAATATTCAAATCCGTTAGGATTGCCTGTCTTATCATTATTAGATACTGTAATCTTCAAATCCATATCTCTTGTATCTTCAGGGTAATCACCATGTCCCTGTACTGAGATTCCATAGATAAAATCCTGTTGCTTAGAAGATTCAAGGATACCAAGAATCTCATCTATTAGACAATCGTCCATAACCCAACCTGTAGGGTTGCGCTTTACGTTTTCAAAATATTCAATAGATACAAAAGCATTAAATCCAAGTCGGCTGAAAACAGTATTTCTAGTGTAGAAATCTCCTTCATTATTATGAAGAGCCACTGAATTATATCCATAGTCTTCAAGATAATAACAGATTGACTCACAGGCATTATTTCTCAGTACGGTCTTGTATGGATATTCTCCAGGACCAAAATCATCAAGATTCATACCCGTAATAACCTCAAATTCCGTGTTGGCTGTTCCCGCACCAAATGAAGGTACTGACAGGAATCCACTTGAATAATTCTCATATAATTTTCTAAAATTAGGTATCGGATCCTCTGAAAATTCAAGGCCTTCTACCAGAGTCGGGTCAAAAAATGACTCTAACTGAAGGAAAATAATATTAGGATGCTCTGCATCCGGATCAAGTTCGTTGTTATCATTAAGATCTGAATCCACCTTGTCATCAACATCATCTAACACCGAATCAATCTTCTCAGATGAATAATCCTTAGGTTTATCTATACCCATATTAAATACTGAATTACTGAAACAATAACAGAATCCGTATTTATCATACGCCTGCACAATATTACCAAAGTTCCTTGGCAAAAGACCACTTATATTTCCGATAAAATTTCCAAGCATTATAGCACCAAATGACACCGCAGAAATAAATCCTGCTAACAGATAGTTCATCTTACCCTGATACTTCGGACTCTTAATTCCAATGAACACAATCCCCGCTATTACCATTACAATCAGTACAATAACCAATATTATGTGAAACAGTGAAAAATACTGTTTCATTATATTAATACCTTCTGTAATGTTGTAAAAATCCGGAGCTGTAAAAGGTGTCTTTCTTGAACCTCTTATTATAAAATTAGTAACACCAAATCCCAGCCACACTGCACTTATTAACGCACCTACAAAAATCCGCTTTCTAAACAGTGCCGTAAATGATAACGTAAAGAAAATAATCAGACTGTTAAATGCAAATGCAAGGGGATGCTGAAACACATATACTATTCCCTTCGGCAAAGAATGTCTGCTTAAAATCTCTATAATCAGGTTAACGAATAACGCTAAGAGTCCAAGTCTTATCCATACAATAGAAAAAAATCTATTGTTCCATACTTTTGATACTGCCTTAAAAAATTTACATTCTTTAATCTTATTCATCTCAATTACTCCTGTACTTGTCAAGCTTTGATTTTATCCTTAATAGAATCTCTCAAATCTCTTGCTCTTTCTTTAAGTTTAGCATTAGCAATTCTTGAAACAATTATGTCTGATGCAAACTTTGATGCAATTTCGTACTTACCAAGTCTTGTAGCAAGGTCCGCAAGTAAGTAATCGAGTGTTGGTTCATCCATACCACACACAGGAAAATCTTCTTTACTTCTGCTGGCCATGAATCCGTCAAAGGCATTAGCTAACATTTCCTTCTCGCTGGCGTCACAGGCAATTCTCATTGCCGGAGCCTTAGGATTACTATCCTCTATATTCTCTTTCATTCCTCTGAACAGCCATGCAATTTTCAGACATGTATATGCCTTCTCACTGTTCTTACCACGCTTCACAATCGTATTATATAAGGCAAGCTTGTACCTGTTGATTGCCTCATCATATGTGTACACATCTCCACTCTGCGGGAGTCCCTTAAACGTCTTGGACACATTCTCAATTATGAGCTTGGACTGAGCAGATGTCATATAGCTGAAGAATCTGCTGAGTGCCGCATATCCGCAATTAGGACATACTATCGCATCATATTTGACAGAATCAATCCCTACGTATTTAGGTCTCAAATCAGAGTCCGACCCAATGAGACGTGGTTTACCTGTCTTAACAGTTTTGTTATAAAATTCCTTATCACATACCGGACACTGCATTCTCTTATCAAACACATAATCCGATTCTGTAACAACCGGTTCTTTATGAGCCTCCGGTTTCTTCTTGTCTTCCTTTTCAGGTTCTTCGTATATCTTGACGTCAGCAAGGTTCTTAAGTCCCATTGACTCCAAGCCACTAAAAATACTGCTCACCTGCATCCCTCCCGTCTCTATTTTAATTTGAACGAACTCTTTAATGAAACTATTCTGTTAAATACGAGATGCTCCTCTGTAGAATCCTTGCAATCCACACAGAAAAATCCATTTCTCACAAACTGGAAGCTGTCAAACGCCTTGGCATCCTTAAGAGATGGTTCAAGGTAGCATTTCTCAACAACCTTAAGAGAATCCGGATTAAGGTTAAGACTTCCGTCTTCGTTATACACACCCTTCTCCTCATCAACAATATTCTCATAAAGTCTTGCTTCTGCTACAATAGCTTCCTTGGCACTTACCCAGTGAATTGTACCCTTAACCTTACGTCCTGTAAATCCGCTTCCGCTCTTAGTCTCAGGGTCATAGGTACAATGAATCTCTGTTACATTGCCATTCTCATCCTTAACAAAATCAGTACACTTAACAAAATATGCATTCATAAGTCTTACTTCATTGCCCGGGAACAGTCTGTAATACTTGCTTGGAGGAACTTCCATAAAGTCATCTCTTTCTATAAGAAGTTCTCTGCTAAACGGAACAAGTCTCTTACCAAGCTCAGGATTCTCAAGGTTATTATCAACCTCAAGCATCTCAACCTGTCCCTCCGGATAGTTATCAATAATAAGCTTAACCGGATCAAGAATTGCCATTACTCTTGGCTTCTTAAGCTTAAGATCCTCTCTTATACAGTACTCAAGCATACCATAGTCAACAGAACTGTTAGCCTTGGCAACACCACATAACTCTACGAACATCTTAATTGATTCAGGTGTAAAACCTCTTCTTCTGAGTGCTGCGAGCGATACAAGTCTTGGATCATCCCATCCGTCAACTATATTCTCTTCCACAAGCTTCTTAATATATCTCTTACCTGTTACTACATTAGTAAGATATAACTTAGCAAACTCAATCTGCTTAGGCGGATTCACATACTCAAGTTCTCTCACAACCCAGTCATAAAGCGGTCTGTGGTCCTCAAACTCAAGTGTACATATTGAATGTGTAATTCCTTCCTCAGCATCTTCAATAGGATGGGCAAAATCATACATCGGATAGATGCACCACTTATCACCCTGTCTGTGATGTGTCTGATGTGCCACTCTGTATATGATAGGGTCTCTCATATTAATATTAGGAGACGACATATCAATCTTCGCACGAAGCACCTTAGCGCCATCCTCATACACACCATTCTTCATATTTTCAAATAGCTCAAGATTCTCTTCTACCGAACGTTCTCTGTATGGACTGTTCTTACCTGGTTCAGTTAATGTACCTCTGTACTCTCTTATCTCCTCTGCTGAAAGGTCACATACATATGCTTTACCTTTCTTAATAAGCTTAATCGCAGCCTCATACATTACCTGAAAATAATCTGATGCAAAAAATAATCTATCTTCATAATCAGCACCAAGCCAATTAACGTCAGCCATTATAGACTCTACGAATTCTTCTTTCTCTTTAGTAGGGTTGGTATCATCAAAACGCATGTTGAACTTACCGCCATACTGACATGCTAACCCATAGTTAAGGAGAATTGATTTTGCGTGTCCAATGTGAAGATATCCGTTAGGTTCCGGTGGAAAACGTGTCTTAACCGCCTCACAATGCCCTTCTGCAATATCCTTTTCGATAATCTGCTCAATAAAATTCTTGGAAACAACTGCTTCTGTATCCATGTATAATTCCTCCTAATTCGCATAGCTAATCATAATAATATCAGAATTTATAATATATTTCAATGCCACAAAAAAATATCTTCAATTTACAAA
>JAZQKW010000068.1:0-6044 GCA_045542375.1 Butyrivibrio sp. | reverse complement strand
TGCCTTTGATTACAACCAACTGTGCGGTACTTGGAGTTGCACTTACTAATGTGTCTAAATCCTACGATATACTTACATCTACAGTTAATGGATTTGCGACAGCACTTGGTTTTACAATTGCAATTGTAATTCTTGCAGGTGTAAGAGAAAGAACAGAGCATAATGATATTCCTGCAGCTTTTAAGGGAATGCCTATTACACTTATAACGGCAGGCCTTATGGCAATTGCCTTTATTGGCTTCTCAGGAATTATATAGAAAGGAGCATAAGACGATGACTGGAATTATTATAGCCGCTGCCATTGTAGGTGGTACTGGAATTATCATCGGTTTGTTCCTTGGACTTTCCGGTGAGAAACTTAAAGTAGAAGTAGATGAAAAGGAAGCTGCAATCAGAGAAGCTTTACCTGGAAGTAACTGTGGTGGATGCGGATATGCAGGATGCGATGCGCTTGCAAAGGCTATTGCAAGTGGTGAAGCACCTCCTACTCAGTGTCCTGTAAGCAGTTTGGAAGCTAAGAAGATTATTGCAGAAATTATGGGTGTTGAGGTTACAGAAGGTGTAAGACTTGCAGCTTTTGTTAAATGTTCCGGCAATTGTGAGGTTGCAAAGAATGATTATGAATATTCCGGAATAAAGGATTGTCGAATGGCGGCACTTGCACCTAACGGCGGACCTAAATCCTGTGCATACGGATGTCTTGGATACGGTTCATGTGTCGGAGTATGTGAATATAATGCAATAAGAATTGAAAATGGTATCGCTGTAGTTGACCCTGATTTATGTGGCGGTTGCGGACAGTGTGCCAAAATATGTCCTAAGAATCTTATTGAAATTCGTCCTGTTACAGGTGTTGCCAATGTGGTATGTTCATCACGTGACAAAGGAAAACCTGTTATGGATGTATGTAAAGTAGGTTGTATCGGATGTACACTTTGTGAAAAACAGTGTGAATTTGGTGCAATTACCATGGTGAATAATCTGCCGGAAATAGATTATACTAAATGTACAGGATGTGGAAAATGTGCAGAAAAATGCCCTAAAAAAATTATTACAATGTCATAAATGGGATATTTTATTAGGTGCAGGGTTATTGATTATAGCCCTGTGCCTGTTATTTGTGTTCCGAAAAACAAAAGATACCGGAGAATATGTCAGAGTTGAAAGAGACGGAAAGATAGTGGCGGAATATCCATTATCTGAGGATGGAGAGTACACATATACCTCTTTTTTTGGAAACAATACAATCGTTATTAAGGATGGAAAAGTATATGTGAAGGATTCAACCTGTAGAGACCATATTTGTGAAAAGATGGGTCCCATAAGTAATAACGGTGAGATGATAATATGTATCCCTAATAGTCTTTTTATAACCATTGTGTCGGATAAGGAGGGAGAATATGATGCAGTCTCATAATAAATTTGCAAGTAGTGATGTTGCCCTTTATGGAATGTTCATCAGTGTAACCATTGTTCTCTCGTATGTCGAATCCCTTATTCCTATGCCGTTTGCAATTCCCGGAATCAAATTAGGACTTGCTAATGTGGTTATTATATGGCTGCTTTATTCTATGGGAATTAAGGCTGCAATAATTGTTAGTGTATTAAGAGTTCTTTTGTCCGGCTTCTTGTTTGGTAATCTTTTTTCAATTGTATTTAGTATGGTTGGAGCAGCATTAAGTCTGACAGTGATGATACTTTTAAAAAAGTTTACCAAATTATCTACTGTTGGTGTAAGTATTGCAGGTGCCGTAATGCATAATGTAGGACAGATAATTGTTGCCATTATTGTACTTGAAAATGGACTTATTGTATATTATCTGCCATATCTTATTATCAGTGGTATTGTATCCGGAATACTTATTGGAATTCTTGGCTCCATTCTTTATAAAAAAATAAAGATATTGCAAACAAATGTTCACATGTGATAAAATTCAATAAGAGGTGTGCAACATGATTACATATATTATTGGTGAATTTACGGAAATAGAAGATACTACAATTATTGTAGAGGCATATGGCGTGGGATATGAGATAATGGTACCAGGGTCAGTGGTTTCTCTGCTTCCGCCTGTAGGAAGTCGCATTAAGATATATACCTATCAGAATGTTAAGGAAGATGCGCTTGATTTGTACGGTTTTCTTACTAAGGATGATTTGAATATATTTAAACTGCTTATTACGGTTAATGGTATTGGACCTAAGGGTGCCCTTAGTATTTTGTCTTCAATATCACCTGATGACTTAAGAATTGCAGTTGTGTCTGATGATGTTAAGAGAATCCAGTCAGCACCGGGTATTGGTGCTAAGACGGCACAGAAGCTGATAATCGAACTTAAGGACAAGCTTAAGCTTGAGGATGTTCTCTATAAGAATGATACAGAGGTTGCGAATAATACTTCGGGAAGCGTAAGAGATGAAGCGGTGGAAGCTTTATGTTCGTTAGGATATTCTCCGTCAGAGGCTTTGCGTGCTGTTAAGAATATAGATATTAATGACGGAATGAGCAGTGAAGATATTCTTAAGCTGGCTCTTAAGAAGCTTGCGTTCATATAATTGTTTTAAGGTGTTTTGTAATGGATAGAAGAATTATTACAACGGAATTTATTCCTGATGATTTTAAAATTGAGAATAATTTAAGACCTGAGAATTTATCTGAATATATTGGACAGAAGAAGATTAAGGATAATCTTAAGGTATTCATAGAAGCTGCCAAGTCAAGAGGAGAATCCCTTGACCATTGCCTTTTCTATGGACCTCCGGGACTTGGAAAGACCACTCTTGCAGGTATTATAGCAGCAGAGATGGGCGTCAATCTTAAGGTTACATCCGGGCCTGCCATTGAGAAACCGGGAGATATGGCTGCCATTCTTAATAATCTTTCTGAAGGTGATATTCTTTTTGTGGATGAGATACACAGACTTAACAGACAGGTTGAGGAAGTACTTTATCCTGCCATGGAAGATTTTGCTATTGATATAATGATTGGAAAGGGTCAGACTGCAAGGTCTATAAGACTTGATTTACCAAGGTTTACATTGGTAGGAGCAACCACTAGGGCAGGATTACTTACAGCTCCTTTAAGAGACAGATTTGGAGTTGTTAATAAGCTTGAATATTACACAATTGAAGAACTTACAGAGATTATAGTACGTTCGGCAGGCGTTCTTGATGCACCTATTGACAGAGAAGGCGCTATAGAGCTTGCAAGACGTTCCAGAGGTACACCAAGACTTGCTAACAGGCTGTTGAAGAGAGTCAGAGATTTTGCACAGGTCAGATATGACGGCGTAATCACCAGAGAGGTTGCAGATGATTCTCTTAATCTGCTTGAGGTTGATAAAGAAGGACTTGATAAGAATGACAGAAATATTCTTCAGACAATAATAGAGAAGTATGCAGGAGGGCCTGTTGGTATTGATACTCTTGCAGCGGCGCTTGGTGAAGATACGGGAACTCTTGAAGATGTATATGAACCATACCTTATTTTTAAAGGATTTATCAACAGAACTCCAAGAGGAAGAGTGGTTACAGAATTTTGTTACCAACATTTTGGAATTAAGTATACACAAAATCAATAAAGTGTGTTACAATAAATTATCATTTTATTCAAAGGGGACTTAGACGTGTCAGCAAAGAATGAAACAGAAGTACTTATTGGTGGAAAGACTTATACATTAAGCGGTTACGAGAGTGAAGAATATCTTCAGAAGGTAGCCCTTTATATTAATGGTAAGATAACTGATTTTAAGAAATCTGATGTATACAGACGTCAGACTGCAGATGTTCAGGCAACATTACTGGAGCTTAACATTGCAGATGATTATTTCAAGGCTAAGAAATTAGGCGATGAACTTGAATCTGATATTGAGAAGAAGGATAAGGAGATATATGACCTGAAGCATGACCTTATTTCAATTCAGATTAAGCTTGATGCAGCCGAGAAGGAAATTAAGGATCTTAAGAAAGAGATTAATGAGAATCAGAAGTCTATTGTAAGACTTGAGACTGAACTTAATGATTTGAACAAGTAATTTGTCGGGAGTGTGTACGCACTCCCGATTTTAACGCTGTATTATTAGGGAGAACGGCATGGATAATCAGTACGAAATTTTAGCACCGGCGGGTTCATATGAGACCTTTAAGGCAGTAATCAATGCAGGTGCGGACGCAGTGTATCTGGCAGGAAATATGTTTGGTGCAAGGGCTTATGCAGCAAATCTTACGGAAGAGGAACTTCTTCTTGCCATAGATTACGCTCATCTGCATAAGAGAAAGATATACCTTACGGTTAATACGTTAGTTAAGAACAATGAATTAAAATATGACTTATATAATTATATTAAGCCGCTCTATGAGGCGGGACTGGATGCTGTAATTGTTCAGGATTATGGAGTAATGAAGTATATTCATGAGAGCTTTCCGGATATGGAGATTCATGCAAGTACCCAGATGACAATTACTGACCCTGAATATGTTAAATTAATCAAGGATTATGGAGTTACCAGAGTCGTACCGGCAAGAGAGCTTTCCTTAGAAGAGATAAGAAAATTACACGAAGAATCAGAATGTGAAATTGAATGCTTTGTACATGGAGCTTTATGCTATTGTTATTCAGGACAATGCCTTATGAGCAGTTTTATAGGCGGAAGAAGTGGCAACAGAGGAAGGTGTGCCCAGCCTTGCCGGCTTATGTATGAAAAAGATGGTGCGCAGAAGGCGGTGTTAAGCCTTAAGGATTTGTGTACCTTAGATATTTTGCCCGATATTCTTGAGGCAGGGGTATTTTCTCTGAAGATAGAGGGAAGAATGAAGAGCCCTGAGTACGCAGCAGGAGTTACTTCTATTTATCGCAAATATGTTGATATGTATCTTAGCAGTGGCAGAGAAGGCTACAGGGTATCCGAGAAAGACAGAGAGAGTCTTCTCATGCTTTTTGACAGAGGCGGACTTACGGACGGCTATTATAAGCGTCATAACGGAAAGGAAATGATTGCTGAGGATACTAAGTCGGATAAGTCTCAGCATGCTAAGAAGGAATTTGAAGAATATATATCTGAGCGATATGTAAATAATGATATTAAATATAATATTAATGGAATTATAACACTTGTTAAGGACAGCCCTGCAATATTGTCTTTTACAGACGACAATGATAACTACATTACAGTATCCGGAGATATTGTACAGAAAGCTGTTAAGAATCCGATGACTAAGGATGACATAACCAAGCAGATTGCTAAACTTGGAGGAACAGCTTTTAAGTTAAAGAATCTGGATGTAATGATGGAAGAGGATATTTTTATATCTAATAAGTCACTCAATGAATTGAGAAGACAGGCAGTATCAGAATTTATGCAGGCAATTGTTATAAAGCACCGAAAGGTTGCAATGCCTGAGAGTGCAATGGAATACACAACCCGCAATGAATACATAGGTATTTCTGTGCATGTTATGAATCTGTCACAGGCGGTTACTGTCATGGAATATAATCCGGCAAGAATTATTGTGGACACAGAAATGATATCGAATGAAGATATTATCAGAATAATTGAAATGGCTCATGACAGGAAGGTGAAATGTTATATTGGTCTGCCAAGAATATCTAATAAATTTAAGACATTTATCAATAATAATATTAATAATTGGATTGAACACGGGGTTCATGGATTTCTGATAAGAAGTATATCGTGGATAACATATCTTAAGGATATGGGATATACAGGGGAGATTATTTCTGATTATAACTGCTATGCATATAACAATATGGCTGCTTCATTCATTGAACAGTCAGGTGTGACATCAATGATTGTTCCGGTTGAACTTAATGAAAAAGAGATTAAGAAATTAAAACTTCGAGATTCAGAACTTATTGTATATGGCAAAATACCACTGATGATAACTGCCAACTGTATCGATAAGTCAACAAAGGGATGTCACAGTCCTAATTCTGCATTTACGACACTTAAAGACAGAAAGAATGCCAGACTTCCTGTTCTTACATGCTGTAGATACTGTTGTAATCTTATATATAATAGTGTACC
>JAZQKW010000067.1:0-3016 GCA_045542375.1 Butyrivibrio sp. | reverse complement strand
CGACATCGTTATCTTAATTGTATTACCATCATATTCGCATGCTGTCTCTTCCACTCTGCTTCTGATAAGCTCTGCAAGCGCTACAGCCTCATCCAGAGTACTTCCCTTAAGACAGGTAATAAATTCCTCTCCACCCCAACGTACTACTTCTCCTGCATCACCAACATAATTCTTAAGAATTGCAGCCACATGCATAAGCACCGCATCCCCTGTATTATGTCCGTATGTATCATTAACTTTCTTAAAAAAGTCAATGTCGCACATCATAAGACAACTGCTTACTACATTTTCGTATGCTTTCGCATATATACCGGCAAAAGCTCTTCTGTTCTTAAGTCCGGTTAGCTGATCAATCTTGCTTACGTTCTGAAGAATGTAATTTTCCAATGTCTTACCTGAATATACAGTTGCCATTGTAAGTCTATTAACATCATACTCGTCAAATCCGCCATCACCAATTTTATTAATAGCCTGATATGCACCAATTACCTCTCCCTGCTCATTGAAAACCGGCATGCAGAGAATAGATTTTGTTACATATCCTGTCTTTCTGTCAACCTCAGGATTAAATCTGTCATCCTCATATGGATTATTGATTATTATATTCTCTTTATTAACTATTGACGCGCCAACAATTCCGGTTCCCTCATCAACAATAATTCTGTCAGTTCCCGAGCTTGCCAGTGTCCAGTATTGTTTCTTAGGTTTATCCCAATACCAGAAGGAAGCTCTGTCCGAATCCACCAATGTCGTACCGAGATTAGTAAGAATTCTTAACGTATTGTGTAAATCTCTCTCATTTACCAAAAGATTCATATATTCAAATATTTTTTCAAGTGTCTCTTCTGCATTTCTATACATACTGTTACCTCCGTTATAGTAATGTTCTTAGATAATCAAGAGATATTCTCTGTTCTTCCGGTTTAGTTACCTCTACTAATATTCCCTTGGTATTATTAAAATAACATCTGTTATGTTTTTTAAATTTTTCCCAGTCTATCTGCCCTGTTCCCAATGGAAGATGCAAATCCTCCTTAAGGTTATTATCGTTAATGTGTAAATGCTTAATATATGGACACAACAGTTCTGCCCAGTACTGTTCATTTCCACCATATACAATGACATGCCCATAATCAAGACACACACCATAGTTATCATACTTAGAAAGTCTTTTAGAAATATCTACTAATACCTTACAGTCATCTTCAAACATATTCTCAAGATATATATCAATATCACTGTATTCTCTTAATAATTCTTCCACATACTCGCTGACCTTATTAATCACATTCTCTCTATAAAAATCTCCGGGAATTCCCGGTTGGTAATTCGTGTGGAATACAACTGCACGTAGTCTAAGTTTCCTCGCAATCTCCATACTCTGTTTCATTCGTTTTCTGGCAATCGCTGCAATCTCCTTATCCCGGCTATGTAATATTACATCAAAGAACGCTCCGTGCATGGTACTTCCTTCAGGAACGCCCATCGCCATATACCTACTTATAAGCCTTTTAACCTCTTTCGAATCATCTAAGACACTCGGGTCGCAAAAATCATTAATCTCATATCCAACCTTGTATTCAGAAGCAATTTTTGAATATTTTTCCAAATCTTTCTCCAAAGAGACTATTAACACCTTATCCACGATAACCTCCTTCTGAAAATACACTTATACGCTCAAAATTCTGGTTATATTTTACCATTCTTTTATATTTTTAGTCAATATTACCAATAAATATATAAAAATCGTCTTAAATTTTTTTATTTTTTCTAAAAAAAAATATTTTACATCTTTATATTTTGTGATAAAGTAAGAACGTAAAAAGTTTTTAACTAAATTTTATAAACGATTGGAGATTACTGCGATGGAAAAGATTTACGAAGGCAAGACAAAAGACGTATACAGCCTTGACAACGGTAACGTAATGTTAAAGTTCAAGGATGACTGTACAGGTAAAGATGGTGTATTTGATCCAGGTGAAAACAGCGTTGGTTTAACAATTGAAGGTATTGGTAAAGCTAACCTTCAGACATCAATTCACTACTTTGAGTTATTAAAGAATGCCGGCATTAAGACACACTACGTTAGTGCTGACGTTGACAATGCTACTATGGAAGTACTTCCAGGTAAGGTATTTGGACATGGATTAGAAGTTATCTGCCGTTTAGTTGCTACAGGAAGCTTTATTCGCAGATATGGTGAATATATCGAAGACGGCACTGTATTAGAAGGTGGATATGTTGAATGTACATTCAAGAACGATGCCCTTGGTGATCCACTTGTTACAGGCGAAGGTCTTGCAGCTCTTGGAATCATGTCACCTGCTATGTTCGAAAGCATGAAGGAACAGACATTGAAGATTACTAAGATTGTTGCTGACGACCTTAAGTCAATCGGCCTCGACCTTTGGGATATCAAGTTTGAATTCGGATACAACAATGATGAAGTTATCCTTATTGATGAGATTGCATCAGGCAATATGCGTGTATACAAGGATGGCAAGATTGTTGACCCTGTTGAATTAACTAAGTTAATCCTTAACAGATAATATTTTTAACTACAAAACCTCTGCCCAGTGTATGAGCAGAGGTTTTTTATTGCTATTTATCTACTTAATTAATGCTTTCTCTTATATACAAAGAATGTAATTCCACCCACAGCGCCAACGCAGGTAATCACAATTGCAATAACCGCAGGAATAGGAAATCCTCCGTCTGTTTCCTGTTCAAATGTTTCATTCGTATCCTGCTGGGATTGGGAGTTACTATCTTCTGATGATTCCTCACTTCCCTGACTCGCCGTCGTAGAATACTCTGAGGATGAACCATCTGTTGCCTGCTGTTCTGATGATGAATTCTCAGTTGTAGGCTCTTCTGACGATGGCTTGTCCGTTGTCGGATGCTCTGTTGTCGGCTTATCCGTTGTCGGGCGCTCTGTTGATGAGTCATCAGTTGTCGTTTCTTCTGAAGATGGCTTATCCGTTGTCTGTTGCTCTGTTGTTGGCTTATCCGTTGT
>JAZQKW010000066.1:0-7055 GCA_045542375.1 Butyrivibrio sp. | reverse complement strand
GGTAAAAATATGAACAAAAAAACCGCCGAGCTGAAAACCATATATGCCTCCAAAAATATACTAAACCATATTATTATATCGTTCTTACAAGAAATCTACAAGGTTTTATTTTATTCAATTTGTGAAGTGGAAAATTCGTAGCTATCTAACCCCGTTTTGTTGAAATAACTTTGGCTTTTATAAAGTTACATGCCATCCTGAAGGGTCTTATGGGCACACAGTCTCCCATATCAAAAATTCTATTTTGTCATAGAAGCAGTACAATATGCTTATTGAACGCCGGCCTGCAAAAACTCCTTGCTTGTTCTATAATTTGAACAAGCTTCGTCGGACGTTTGCAGACCGACGAGCCATATTATACTGCTTCTAAGGCAAAATTTACGAATTTTTTCAAGGCATCCTGCGTGCCCATAAGACCCTTCAGGATGGTATGTTACATTTTTATAAAAGGCAAATATAGGTTTTTAACAAAACAGGGTTAGATAGCTACGAATTTTCTACTTCTCCAATTGATAAATTATAATACCTGCAATTTCTTTTATTAACACATACGCAACCGGCCCCGTAAACACTCCTACAATACCGAATAACAGCATTTCCACATAGATTGACGCAAGCATCATCACCGGAGAAATGCCAAGCTTGTCCCCCATTAGCTTGGGTTCAAGAAACTGCCTTGTGTAATAACACACAATATAAAGTAAAAAAATAAATACAGCCTGCTTAAAATTCTTCATTAATATAAGAACGATGCACCAAGGCAAGAACACCGTTCCGGTTCCAAGAATTGGGAAAGCATCCACGATGCCTATTAACACACCGAGAAGAAAGGCATAAGGATTGCCCATAAAATAAAGTCCTGCCGTGCATATAACGGAGGTCAGTCCCATAATTATAAACTGGGTTTTAAAATAAGTTCCAAGAACCTCCTTCATTCTGACTCCAAGATATTTTATTTCTTCTCCAAACAATCCGGTGCCTGCACATTTTTTTATCCTGTTAAAATCCTTGGAAAAAAATACTGTTGCCATTATTGCAATAGTGACCGCAGTAAATACGATGGTAAACCCGGCTATAAAATCCATGGATTTTCCGATTGCATTAACCATTGCAGAATCAGAAATATTTTGGATTCCTTTTTCCACCTGAACCGTAACATATCTGTAGCTGGTTCCTTCTTTTAGGTCAAATACATCATCTACCTTGCAGCAGTATTCATCAGCCACCCTGCTTATTTTGTCTACATATTTGTCATAATTTTCGGCAAGCCTGTTGACCTGACCGGCAAGTGCCCTTCCGCCATAAAAAAGACCCAGAGTAAGTACCGCTCCGCCAACAAGAAGCAAAACCACTGAACCGATAGAACGTTTTATATGAAATTTTTTCTCAAAAAAAGTGACCGGCCTATCAATAAGTAATGCCAATAAGAATGCAATTACAAAAGGAGCCGCAATTGGCAGTAAATATTTAAAAACAATACATACGGCAATTGCAACTCCCGTTACTATTCCGGCTATTTTAAATTTGTATATATAATCTCTGCTCATACCTGTATTATTAGCAGGATTACTTAAAATATTCATAATCCCAAATGCTTCCCTCCGGCTTAACCTCCACCGAAATTCGGTCTGCTCCCACCGGATTATCAAATCCCAAATGGTATGCAAAAAGTGCAGGCGAAACGCCTCTTCTGTCAGCAAAGTCAGGATTATATTTCATATCTCCATACAGCCCATGACCATGGGTGGCAAACTGTAATCTTATCTGGTGATGTCTGCCTGTCAAAAGTCTGACCTTTACCAGTGAATATTCCTTGCCCTCTATTTTTCTTGTCTCAAGTGTTGTGAAATTAAGTACTGCCTTCTTGGCTCCTGCAGTGTTCTCAGAAACCACTCTTGAAACATTCCCTTTACTTTCCTTCAAAAGCCAGTCCGTGTACTCACCCTTCTCACCGGGATTGCCCGTGACAACCGCATAATAATATTTCTCTATGCTGTGCTTTCCGGAAATTGCACTAAGACCTGCTGCCGTTCTTTTATCCTTGGCAAAAAGAACCAGTCCACCCACAGGCTTATCAAGACGGTTGATAATTGCTGCATATGCCGCCTCGCCCTTCTCAGTTCTGTATGTGAGCACCTTACTTAATAAATCCACGTCAAAAGAGCGTTCTGACTGGGACGCCATTCCGACAGGTTTATTACATATCAAAATATTATTATCTTCATACACGATTAAATTCTTCATCAAAATCCTCTTAAGGCAAATCTTATTTTGTCTATATTATCTCTCACAAATCTCATTATGCCAAGAGAATTTTCACAACATTTTACATCGTTTTGAGATACAAACCACGCCGCAAAAAGATATTCCACCGACATCATAACATATGGTACCGCATCTTTTTCCTCTTCCGTAAGCTTACTTATGCTGTTATAGCCTTTAAAAACATCCCTTACTATATCTATCCATCTGTTACCTTTTATCTCATCTGCGTTTTCCATTGACAAAATACTCAGCGTAAAATAACACAAATCAAATATTCTGATATTCCTCTGACTAAGGTCAAAATCTATATATCCCGTGAACTCACCTTTATCAAAAAGAAAATTACCAAAATGCACATCTCTGTGAATTAACTGTACCGGAAGACTGTCATACAATGACGTAAGCTTATCGAGTGTATTCATAAATTCATTCTTATCTGTAGAATTCCAATTATCCGCTTCAAAATTATCCTTTATCCAGCCCTTCATCTCATCAAGAATACTATTTTGCGGAAATTCTGCAACCTCTTCACATTGTTTAAAAGCGACGTGTAATTTAGCGATAATTTCACCCACTTTATATGTCACTTTTTCAAGTTCTCTTGTGCCTACAAGATTGCACCCTCTAAGTTTACCGGTAAGAGTATAGCAATGTCCATCCTGCTCAAAATATTGGTGACCCGATGTCGTTTCCCATATTTTTTCCACAGGAATTCCCATAGACGAAAGTGTGGTGATGATGCGGATATTCTGCTCTACAATGCTTTTATTGTCATATTTTTTAAGCACGTATTCATCGCCAATCTGCCATACCGTATCGTGTATCTGTTTTGTGCTTTTATCTTGTATGTTCCAATTGTTCAAAACTTCTCTAATTATTGTATCCATATATGCGTTCCTATTTCTTTCTTTTATAATAATTCTGCGAATACTGGATTCCGAAAGTGCGTAAAAGCCTGCCAGTTCTTTATTGCTCATCCCTTCTAAATGACGGGTATATATATGTTCGTCACGTTTGCACACTTCTACGGCATACTCCGTCTTTTTCCTGTTTATACTTTTCTCTTTAACAGGAATGTATATATACTCTCCCTGCACATATTTCTGTATTTCCTCAAGCAATTCTGCCGGTATGACTTCTGCTGAATTTCGGTACTTCACAATCTTCGCCTCCTTTGCATATTATATCAAACGCATATAACAAAAGCTGTTTATGATATGTCAGAAATATACATAAACAGCTCATTCTTAATTTAACGCATACTTTGTAACTACAATTTTATAGTCCATACTTCTCCCTTATATTCTGTGATACCTTTTCGGCATCCTTATATATTCCTTTATCTGCACTATCACGTGATTTCTCCAAACGCTCAAGTAACTCATCTTCTGACATAGCATCATACGGATTAACTCTAACTCTTTTAATTTCAAAAGGAAATCCGTTTACTGCAAGTGCCTGCGTTAAAAATATGCGAATAGCAGTAGTTGTATCCATGCCTAAATCTTTAAATAATTTATCAGATTTTACCTTTAATTCATCTTCTACCCTTACTTGAATTGTACTTGACATAACTGACACCTCCTATGCTATACATACTACTACTAATTCATTGCACCGTCAATACAATTGCATATGCAATGTAATACACTATGTAAATATAGATATAAGACTAATAATTAACAATATGCCAGTTATCGAAAATCCTACATACATTAAAACATTATTTGCAGATTTATTTGCATAACATATATTCAAACAGATTCCCTTCTTTAATGGATAGAACAGGAAAACTTTTTTCTTATTGCATATATCAAGTAATAGATGCGAAAAGTACGCAGTGGTAAATGGTATTGCAAAAGATTCATATATTAAAGATGTAGCTATACCATATAGAATCATAGCTAAAAATGAATGTGTAAACTTTCGATGTTCTGAGCAAAATCCCACAATATATAATACAAAAAAGCCAATCCCGCCTATAATAGGCAATGTAGGCTGTTTATATATCATTTGGCACATACCTAGTTTAAATATATAATCTAAAAACACACAAATACCTGTAATACCAAATGCCATGACCTGTCCAATCAATGCGTCTGATTGATAATCATTATCTAATATATCATTATCTGCAAGGACTCCACCTACAGAACCTCCAATAATAGCAATTACACATTCCCCAAATGATGTCGGTTGAAATACTAATAGCGATGAGGCAAGTCCAACCGCTAAATGCGTTTTACTCATCAATTCAGAACACACCTTCTCTCACACATCATTTTTCATATCCTTTCTATCATTTATATTATTCAAACTCATCACAATTTCCACGGTCTGTCTTTCGTGAACCATCCCATGCTTTCCCAATACGCTTTCTCAGCTTCCCCGGAACCCATACCGTTCTTTTGCATCATGCGCATCATAGAAAAAATAAACTTGGTTTTAATTCCCGCTTTTGCAGGTTTACCATTCGATATTCTTTTCGCAATCTTTGTTGTTGCCTTATTTATTTTATCTTTTTTCTTATCAGACACAGCCTCCCAATTCATTGCCTGAACCGCTATTCCGTAGGTTAATATCTTTGGCACACCGCAGTAAAACAAATGATTGGTTACATCCTTCATAGCAGAACGGGTACCACACCCCGCCGCAGTTGACACAACAACTGCCTTTTTATTAAACATGAATTTTCTCGGTCTGTGAACCATCCAATAATTAAATGTTAAATCTATAAAGCTCTTCATCGGTGCAGAAGCTCTCATACAATATGTAGGTGTGGTAAATATCAAAACATCCGCTTCCTCCACTGCTTGCATAATCCTATTCTTTTCTTCGTAAAAAGGACACTTCTTATCGTCTTCGATGCATGTGTAACATCCCATACAAAAATGATTCAAATCCCTTGGCAAAAAGAACTCCTTTATGTCTGAAGTCCCTGTTTTATCCGCTATCATTCTACCAATGTTATAGGTGCTCCCTTTATGATTTTGTCCGTGTATTATTGCTATTTTCATACTATTTCTTTTTCCTTATCTTAATAACTGCCACCGGAGATATCAATGCCGTCAAAACAACAATCAACCATGTATTTCCGGTAAATATGTTGTAGGATTTAAGCAAGTCAATGAATCCGCCTCCATCCATTATATATGAAATCAAATCAAATAAATTTGTTAATATAAACCACATAATACCAAAGATGAAATAATCCTTTTTTTCACAGTTTTTTATCTTAGGTATGGTAAAAAATGCCATCCCAAATATGCAACAGCTTAAAATAACACCGCTCAACGGAAGAGCTACCGCGCCCAATTTAACTAACACATTCTCACGCAATCCTGCATTTAATATCGCAAGCGGAATTATAAAAACCCAAATCAAAAATGCCATCAAATATTTTTTCATCAGATTATAGCTCCTTCAAATTATTTTCAATCTGTATAATAGTCTGAATTGTCACTTGTAATTGTTCCTTCGACACCCCGTCAAACAATGTACCCATTACTTTAACACTTATATCATCATTCTTTGCACAAAATTCCTTACAATAGTCAGTAAGTTCCACTCTCTGTTTTCTTCTGTCCTGCTCGTCCACTGTAATAGTAACAAAGCCCTTCTTCTCTAACTTCAGCAATATCTGCTTCACATTCTGGTGTGAGCTTCCCATTATGTCCGCCAGTTCCTTCACCGTAGGCTTATCCGGACACATATTAACACATATAATTGCAAAAAACTGTTTCCAGCTGATTTCCTCCATTTGACTATCCGCCATTGCCTGAAATCTGTTCTCAAACGCACTTAACAGGCCAATTAAAAAATAAGATAATTCTACCCCTTCAAAATTCAATTTGTTACTGTTAATAACTTCTGATATTTTCATTACATCACCTTTTATCTTTTATTTATTTCTTCAACAAGAGTAGCTGGCTTAACCGTCATTTCTACCCACGCCGGACGAAAGCCACTTTTAATTGCATTATTAGCAGATTTTATATTAGACCATGCGCAACAGTAAAACGGCACCTTGCCCCTTTCCAATATCTCCAATGCCAACTTGCTGGTTAACGCAGATGCAATACCTTTTCTCCTGTACTGTGGGCGTACATCTACCCCAATCTGCCACATAGTATCACAGTCTGCAGAGCATGCTGCCAAACCTATAAGCTTTCTGTTATGATATGCTCCAACGCCTAAAACATCAAGTTCTCTACGAGAATGAGATAATGCATTACTCCATTCATCCGTATATAAATCTTTGAAATCGCATGCTTCCAAAACCTTTAAATCGTAATCGCATGGCAAAGGACGCAACACATTCATATCCGGAAGAAAATACTCTGCCATAAAGCACACACGCAAACCCTTCTCTTGAAATGCGTCATTTAATACATGCATATTAGGGGTCTCAAAACACTGTTCCACTGCATACTTAGATATATAGTCTTTCACTATGCCTTCGTATTCTTCTGAAATCGTTGCCACAATATTGTTTCCGTAAGAAATTAAATTGCAAGCATGAGGAAGTACTAAATATCTTCTTGCCAATGGATTTTCTTTTGAAATAGTTATAACATTTTCTTCCTTAAGAAAGTCGTCCGGACTACAATTTGCATCTAATGCCGACTGCTCCATTGCAACCCGGTATATCATTTTATTAGTATAGTTCATAATTACACCTACAGATTTCCTTACGCAATTTGAGAGGATTAAAATCCAATAATATTTTTCATCCTCCACACTATCTCTATTATACTACCACTATACTTATTTTCTATCAATAATTCTAG
>JAZQKW010000065.1:0-13700 GCA_045542375.1 Butyrivibrio sp. | reverse complement strand
CTCCAATTCCTCTGCACACTCAAAATATGTATCATCTCTTTTTGCATATCGATTATGCTTATATTTGTTAATCGATATATTTCTCAGGACCTTCATAACATAGGCGCCTAGATTATCCGGACATTCCGGCGGTATCAGATTCCATATAGCCATATATGTGTCTTCTACGCATTCTTCTGCATCCTCATAGTCCCTTGTAATATTATATGCAATCCTTATACTAAGCTTTCCATACTTTTTGGACAGCTCCAAAATTGCATCTTCTGAACGCTGAAAAAACAATTCTATTATTCTTTCGTCGTTCATTTTTTCTCTCTTCACCTGCCTTTCTATATATATAGTAAAGATTTTTGCAAAAAAGCTTCGTTTTTTTATTGCACTTTTTTCAATACAATATTTCATCATCAAAAAAACACCGTTCCAGCAGGAAAAATATGCTGATTTTCCCTATACAGAACGGTGTTATATTACTTGCAATCATGTTCTACATCATCATAGAATACATAGCGGTGTTTAACTGTCTTCTTAATATAGTACATCATCTCATCCGCCTGCTTTATTGCATCATCAATTTTCTTCTTGGAATTCTCAGGATTAATAATGGCACTTGAAATTCCAATTGAGCAGGATACATATTTCTCTTCCGGAATATTAACCTCAACTCCAAGCTTATCTGATATCTTGTCTGTAAAGCCCTTCTCTTCCTTCAGTATCTCATATATCCTCTTGGCAGCATTCTCAATATATTCTCTGTCTGCCGAATGTATTACAACAATAAATTCATCTCCGCCATATCTGACAACATATCCGTCAGGTCCGCATATCTGCTTAAGAAGCGTAGCAAACTGTACAAGAATGAAGTCACCTATGTCGTGTCCAAAAGTATCATTATAGAACTTAAAATTATCCAAATCCGCATACAGAATTGATAATTCTTTATCACGATTCTCCCGCTTAGCTCTGTCAGCAAGAAAATCCAATTCTTCGCTAAATCCCTGTCTGTTGTAAAGCCCTGTAAGAGTATCCCTTACCGCAAGATTCTTAAGTCTCTCGTTAACATGCTGAAGCTCGTTATTCATCTTCTCAATTTCATTGCGGCTCTCTACTCTTTCAATGGCATCTATTAACTGACGGTACATAAGAAGCATGATTCCCACGTCACTCTCAACGAAAGAATTACGCTTAATTCTGTGATTCCAGTCTGAACACATGGATATGCACGCTATAAAGAGACTGTTCATCTGCTCATTAACAAATATCGGAGCACAGAACCATGTATTAATGGTATTAACACCAAATATGGTATCAATCATCTTCTTGTGTTCAAGATATTCCTTATCCAGTCTGGTAGTACAGAATGCATTTCTATGGATATTAAAATACTTAATCAGATATTCAACCTGTTCCTCACCCATCTCGTAATCAGTGTCATTGTATTTAATAACAGGTACTCCGTCTTCAATTCGTATAAATATCAATTCATCAATGCTGTAGCTATTCTTCAATGTAGTGATGGAGTTATGTATAATCTTATCTACAGTATCTTCATCATTGTTAGTTATCTTCTGCCAGATACTAAGGAAATCCATCTTACTTCTCTGAACAATATAATCATTATGAATGATGCTCGATGTTGCAAGGTCAAGAATCTCATCCATTGTAACACCCTTAATGCTTACATCGCATCTTCTTGGAATATAATTCTGTCCATCCCTATACGATTTAATCTTATTCTTCTTCTGAGTATATCCCTTACTTGCACAGAACTCAATGGCACTTTCAAAGTACCGTTCTGCTTCATCATGCTTACCAAGTGCTTTACATACATCTGTATATATTATCGTATATGGAACTATGAACAGGAATCCACTTCCTGATGCTCGTCTCATATATTTGTCAGCTCTTCTTAACTGCTTATATGCTGTCTCATAACGTCTTTCCTTTGCAGAAAGGATTGCTCCTATAAGATAATACAGGATTAAATCATCCTCCCACAGACGTGAACCATTCTCTTCCTTATCCTCCAGTTCAATTATATGACCTAAATATCTCTCAAGATACTGGTAGTTAATTCTGCAGCTGTACAAAATATTCATCTCAGAATTACACAATGCTTTTAATCCATATAATTTAGAAAGGTTGCATACTCTGAGTCCATCAGACTTAATAAGCCTGCATATCTTAAGACATGTAGTGAGAAACATATCCGCATATGTATACTCTTCCGCAAGAATTGCGTTAATAGCCATATTGTACAAAGTCTCACTGATATAATTAACATCCTTAAGCTTTGTAAATATCAGAAGCGCCTTATTAAAGTATTCACTTGCTTTAGAGTGCTTCTCCATTGTGGAACAGTTATATCCCATTCCGTTGTATATATTAGCCTCTTCAAAAGCATTACCAATTCTTGATACAACTTCATAACACTTAGAATAGAAATGGTTAGATACATCAAAATAACCATTGGTAGATGCGGTCATTACACTCTTCTTATAGGCATCAATAATAAATCTGTCGTTACCTATACGATTCGCGATAGAAATACCTCTATTGTAATTCTCTATATTCTTATCAACAGTCTCCGTACTTACATACTTAGATGGGTCATTGTCAAAAGCATACACATATATATGCGCAAGATGATTATAATGCTCATATCTGATACATTCATCTATAATCTCAGGCTCCACATACTTATCTTCTGTAAGAAGCCACAGATTCCTCCAACCACTAAACTCATTCATCAAAGCAAGAATCTTAGTCTTAAATGTCAGAAATGGATTATTAATCTGTTCGCATAACTTCTTGCATCTCTGCACATATACATCAGCATTATCCTTCTGTGTACTGTACATACTAATCTGAGCCTTCAGATAGTTATATGTATAATTCATCTCGCAGTCATTATTCTCTTCAAGAATAAAACGCATATTATTGCAGTACAGCAACGCATCCGACATCTTATCAAGATTCATGGTAACATATGCATATATCTCAAGGAACTTAAACCTATGCTCCATACTTATGTCAACATTCTCTACCTCTATCTTACGATAAATAATATTAAGGTAGTAATCTGCCTGATCCAATGCCAACATCTCATAGAGATTGGTCAGCTTATCAATATATTCCGTAACCTTATCATATGCAAATTCAAAATGTCCCTTATTCTCGTGTAATTCCTTAACAGGACTGAACGCCCATTCAATAATGGAATCCGATGAATCCAATGCAGAGATTAACTGTCTCCAGTCATCCTTAAAATATTCCTTCTCACCAAACATCTCGTTGTATGTAAGTAGAATAAAAATATTACCGGCAACACTCTCTTCCATAAGTCGATTAAGGAACTTAATGGTAGAACTTCCTGCAAACTGTATTTTGTTAAGTACCATTACTAAAGGTCTGTCCTTGGCAAGTAACTTAACCATCGAAACCATTTCATTCTGGAACTTCTCAGTCTCAAAATCAATTTCATTAACAAGAATGGATTCCTTACGTCTGCATATTCCGGTCTCAAAATAACTCTTGTAAACAGGTCTGTGTAACAGATATATATCTGCAGCATCAAAAAATGCCTCAACATCATCTCCATATAATTCCTGACATCCATCCTTAACCCAGTCAAGAAATGGCTCAAATGCCGTAACTATGTCTCCGGTCTCATAGGAATGATATAAAAATCTAACATCTTTCCATTCTCCGGCAATATTATCTATATCACTCTGTGTTATATCTAATGCATTATAATGCTTAATCATCATAACATTGGCAGATGATGAATTATCCATATCATGCAACATTGTTTCCACAAGATTACCAAGGTATTCTTCGTAAGTCTCTCTGTCCATATTCCCTCCTGCGGTACACTCATAAGTACTAAATTACGCCCAAAATATCTATTACCATAGTACCATTTTGAGCAGAAATGTTCAAGGAATATTTATTGGGTTCGAGTCCCCTCTTCTTCAAAATAAAAAAATCACAACATAGTTGTGATTTATCCTTAGTGAGCCATCGGGGACTCGAACCCCGGACAACTTGATTAACAGTCAAGTGCTCTACCGCCTGAGCTGATGGCCCATATATTCTTATTAGCGAACCTGACTAGCTGGGCTAGTTGGATTCGAACCAACGAGTGCAGCAGTCAAAGTGCTGTGCCTTACCGCTTGGCGATAGCCCAATGGAATTAAAAAGGGTGGATAAAGGGATTCGAACCCTTGACCTCCAGAGCCACAATCTGGCGCGCTAACCAACTGCGCTATACCCACCATAAATGTTAACGCCCATTGCATTATGCTTTCTCACAAAGCGAATGTGCCCAAAGGGATTCGAACCCCCGACCCACGGCTTAGAAGGCCGTTGCTCTATCCAGCTGAGCTATGGACACATAATATTCACACTTCCGTGCGAACATTAAGCGGGTGATGGGAATCGAACCCACGTATCTAGCTTGGAAGGCTAGTGTTCTACCATTGAACTACACCCGCAAAGTCGGGGTGACAGGATTCGAACCTGCGACCTCTTGATCCCAAATCAAGCGCTCTAGCCAAGCTGAGCCACACCCCGGTATCGTATTATGTTATCCGTCTTTGTCAGACGCAAGTGTTATTATAAGGCACACCCGACATAATGTCAACACTTTTTTTCAAATTTTTAAAAACTTTTTTAATTATACTTTATAAATACTTTAAAGTATAGGTAACCCTGTCATTATCATCTGTCTCAGCAATGATATAACTCGGTCTGCGCCCCGGCTGCCTCGGAGATGTCAGGCTTCCCGGATTAAGAATTGTTATTTTGCCCTCATCTATTTCCGGAATATGAGTATGACCGTACATAACTATATCACAATCAAGACTTCTTGCATGTCTTACCACATCAACATTGCTGTAAGACACACCATAATAATGTCCGTGAGTAATAAACGCTCTGTGGTTTCCTATCATTATAATGCTTTCTGCCGGCAGATGGGAACGCCAGTCATTATTACCTCTTACACAGAAGCAGACACAGTCCGTTATCTGCTCTATGTAATCCTCAAGGCCACCGATGTCCCCCAGATGAACTATTTTGTCAATTGGGCGTTCTCTTTTAACCACTTCAATCAAATTGTCATCTCTGCCATGTGTATCGCTAACAATCAATACTCTCATCTGATTATATTTCTCTCTTTAAGTATTTTTTTCATTGCTACAAGAGCTTTTCCCCTGTGGCTGATTGCATTCTTCTGCTCAGGCTCCATCTGACCTGTTGTCATTCCGTACTCAGGCACATATACAATAGGGTCATATCCAAAACCATTGGTTCCTGCAGGCTCTTTAGCAATTACACCTTCAATCGTTCCTCTTGTAGTAATAACCTCTCCATCCGGAAAAGCGGCAGCAATTACACATACAAAGCGTGCACTTCTTGCATCACCTTCCACGCCCTCAAGTCTCTCAATTATAGCCCTGTTCTTCTCTTCATATGGTGTATCCTCACCCATAAAACGTGCTGAATATATGCCCGGTTCCTTGTTCATAGCGTCTACTTCGAGTCCTGAATCATCAGCAAGAACAATCTGTCCCGTAAGTTCCATAATAGCCTTCGCTTTAATTATCGCATTCTCTTCAAACGTACTTCCATCCTCAACTATATCCGCAGAAATCCCTGCCTCCTTAAGGGACAAAATATCCTCTCCGATATCGCCCAAAATCGCTTTAATCTCTCTTACTTTACCCTGATTGGTTGTAGCAAATATCATTACTGTTCTCCTTCAATTACATCATTAGTATAAAATTTCAGACATATGTTGCACTTCTGGCTCTCCTCAACCCTTTCCCAGGATTTGCCATTAGCACTTATATATCCCTCTCCATCATCAACGGTTGCAACATTGCCTGTTTTGCCGGCATTATACTCTATTGCAACAGGCCTTCCGGAATTAGGGGTCTTGATGTTAATAACTATTGCACACTTAACTCCCGGCAACATTTTGATTGACTCACTTAATTCGACCGTATAGTAACCGGCATTGGCAAAAAGCCCTTTCATCAGGAATCTTTTATTTTTAAAGGACTGTTCATCCTCAAAATTCTCCACATAATATATCTCATACTCTGTATTAGGCCCTATTGCATAGAATCCCACAGCTTCAAGCGTCTCCTTCTTATCAGACTCATATACATTGGAAAAAAACGCATTCTCCCTGTTGTAGCCAATCTGGCCAACCCAGCCCAAAATATCTGACTGATATATATTATCATAATTATCCGTATCCTGAACTACAGTATATGCAACATTGTAAATGCCTATATTACTGTCAAAATAAGATACGTAGAAATACCCGCCTTCTCCAAACTGCTCTCCCCAGCTGTTAACACAAATGAATGCTCCATCTCCCTCCGGCGCAGTTGAAAAATTAGATGCCGGATATGAATCATCCCATCCCACAATTACTACGTCATGGTTGGATCTCTGAGTTCCAATATAACAGTAAGCACTGGTATCTGCATTGTAATACTGGGAACTGTTGCCCTCAGCGTCATTCATATTCATAAACAGAGAGCTCTGAACTCCTCCGTACAGAAATACTGCTCTTTTTATTTTGTCATAATTCTTACTCTCAAGTATCTGCATTTCCTGCACATGTACTGACGGCTGAAGATTGTCAGGTGACACTCCATCCCCATATGGGTCCTCTACTTCAAGAACCGGACCTTTCCATGCCGCAAGGTACGCCATTGCCATGGTATAATCTCCCCCTTCTTCCTGAGTGAGATTGTACCCGTTGTTCCTGCTCATATGGTCAGGGGAAAAATCATATTCCATCTCCGGTAGCAAAGTCGTTGTCAATGCCGTAAGCGATGCAAAAGCCCAGCAGGTTCCAAGATTAGCCTGATTTCTCACAGTTGTTATTTTTCCGTTATTTCTATAGTCATATGCATAAGGAAAAATTCTCTCATCCGGCTTCATATTGGATATTACCACCGTATTGGTATCATAATTCCATTCATATTCATAGGAAAGCTTCTGGCATACAACCCTTAACGGAATATACAGATTGTTATTACGTAATTCCGGCTTAAGCGACAGTTCTCCGTCTTTTCCATTAACAGAATATATTGTGTTTCCTTTATTAAAGATTAGGCTGTTAGAGCCCTTCTCCACGACTAATTTATTATTATCGTACAGATTGGTAGCACAGGATAAAAGAGGGGTAAGTGCATTGTGGGATACAAGCATATTTCTGCTGTTATCCATATACACATCCTCCGGTCCGAGGGAAATTATACTTCCGTCCACGTTAACCTTAATAACTTTGTCATTGACGTAGTCCGATATAATTCCATTCCACTGTCCATTATTCTCCATAAGGACAGAACCCTTAACCACATTAATCTGGCGCATTGATATTAAATATTTAATTCCAAAAATCGCAACCACAATTATGATTGCGGCAAAAAATATCTTCTTATTCTTCAATATTACTCTCTTCTCTCTTTCTTTTCGGTGGCTTTGGCCCTAAAAACTGATAATAGAAGGTCTTAATCATACCATTATATATCTTCCTGTTCTTATCAGCCTTCCTGCCAACATATTTTTCCGTTTCATCATATGACGTAATAAGATATGCCGACCATGTGTCCAACATCTTGAATCTCTCACCAAATGCCGAATAAATCGCCGGAAGAGTCTCCCGTTCTTCAAGTCGTTCTCCATATGGCGGATTCGTAATAATAAAACCGTATTTGCCGTGATGTGACATATCCTTAACCGGACGCTGCTGAAAATGTATAAGCTTATCAACCCCTGCTCTTACAGCATTCTCCTTGGCAATCTTCACTACCTCAGGGTCTATGTCATACCCCTGAATGTCAGTATCCACATCATAATTAATCTCTTCCTCTGCCTCATCAATTACATCATACCACAGTTGTCTGTCAATAAAATTAGTCCATTTCTCCGCGGTAAAAGAACGGTTCATCCCCGGTGCAATATTGGCAGCAATCATTGCCGCTTCAATAGCTATAGTTCCGCTTCCGCAAAACGGATCAAGCAAAATCCTGTCCTTGTGCCATGGCGAAAGCATAATAAGCGCCGCCGCAAGAGTTTCAGAAATCGGTGCAAGTCCTGCCTGAGTTCTGTAGCCTCTCTTATGCAGTGAATCCCCGGTTGTATCCAGACATACCGTCGCCTCATCCTTATTAAAAAATACTCTGATAGGATACTCTGCACCACTCTCTTCAAACCAGTCCACATCATAATGCTGCTTCATTCTCTCTACAATCGCCTTCTTAACAATTGACTGAATATCCGATGGGCTGAAAAGCTTACTGTTAACAGAGGTAGCCTTAGTAACCCAGAATCTGCCATCTGCCGGAATATATTCTTCCCAGTTGCAGGCCTTAACCTGCTCAAACAACTCATCATATGTATACGCCTTAAATCGTCCCACGCATATCAGTACTCGTTCAGCTGTACGCAGATGAATGTTAGCACGACATACTGCATCCGCATCTCCAGTGAAGGTAACTCTTCCGTCCTCCACTCTCTCTATATCATATCCAAGGTCGGATACCTCTCTCTTTAAAACTGCCTCAAGTCCAAAATGACATGGCAAAATAATTGAAAAAGTCTTCATCTTAACTCCTAAAATCTGTCAGTATATTAAATATATTCTTTTTTCATAGGGTATGTCAATATCTTATTCCTTTACCCTGTATTTTCCATTATAATTATTGAATCCACCAACAAGTGCTCTTACAATATGTCCCCTGTCGTAAAGCTCCTTTGCTGCAAGCAGTGATGTACCCCCACTTTCACAATACAGAACTAACACCATATCCTTTGGCATTTTATTATAATTTTTTTCCAGCAGACTCATAGGAATGCTTACCGAATCCTCAATATGACCCTTTTCATAATCTTCTTTATCTCTTATATCAATAATCATGGCTCGCTTATTATAGACGTATTTATCTATATCCTTGGAATTAATCACTTCAAATCTTAACATAGCACCCTCCTAACCCTATATAATAAGTATATTCACGTAAAAAATACAGGTCACTTATTAGTATTTCTACTTTTTTTTAAATTTTTTCAAAATTTTTTAATTTTCCTATTGCTTTTTTCGACAGCATATGATATTATCCTTTATGTGATAGGCAATAGCTTATCACACCCCTTATTAATTATTTATACTCCCCTCATGAAATAGGCAAGTGGTTCCCCCCACTTGCCTATTTCCCTTTTATAAATAATGAACGGGAAAATGAATCAATCACTTTCCCGTTATTTTATCTTATGTTCTCAAAATCAAGCAAATCCTGAGGCGGCTTAGCCTCTTGCTCGTTCTTCTTAATCTTTTTCAAATCTCTTCCCACGAATATCATCATTACAAGACTTACTATAAATGGCAAATAATATGTCGAAAGTCTGTACAGAACCATACTTGACCCCGCTGTTATTTTGCCAAATACTGCCGCAAAAAGCAACGAAAATACAACCTCTAAGGACCCTACGCCACCTGAAGTAGGTACAACACCTATAAGTAACTGCATAAGCGAAGTAACCGTTAAGGCTTCTGATATAGTCACCCCACCAAGGTTACCACCGGCCGCATATATGGCAATTGCCGGAATAATATACCAGCATGTCATCTTAACAGCGTTAATCCTTAATAATGCAAACCATGCCTTCGGCTTGTGAATTACCTTAACAGTAGATTCTCTTAAAAGCCCAATCTGAGCCTTAACATTCTCGTTAAATTCCTTAAATCTTGTCCTACCGATTGTCCAGTCAAGAATCTTGCATACAAGCTTATGAAACCATGTGGACGCGCACAAAAGAATCATAAAAATAATTACAAGTATACTAAGTCCTACTCCCGCATATATATATCCGAATGTATCCGAAAAATTATTAAATACAAACATATTATTAATAAGAAGTAACACAATTGCATATACCACAATCAACGTCTTGTGGAAGATATATGGCATCATTGTTATTCCACATCCCTTACCCGGGTCAATCCCCTGCTTATGAAGATACAGCACCTGGGCTGGCTTAATTCCCGCGCCAAAAGAAGTAACATTAAAAAATATACTCATATACGCAATTGTAACGCATTTAAAATAACTTACATCATAGCCATCTTTTGCAATTATCTTATAATATACAAAGGCATCAATAAAATAATAGGCATTTCCAAGCAACACCATTCCTGCAAATATCAGCAGATTCGTATTAGCGAGATTATCAAAAATATCCTTATATGAATCCTTAAACATTTTATATAGGATGAAAAACATTAGTGCTGCCACAAGGGCACCTATTAATATGGTAATTTTATCTTTCTTGCTTTTCATATTTCCTCCATATCAAAAGAAAAAGAGTTGTCACATTGTGACAACTCCAACAAGCGCGCCAGAGAGGATTCGAACCCCCGACACCATGGTCCGTAGCCATGTGCTCTATCCAGCTGAGCTACCAGCGCATTACATTGCAAATCAGTTATGTCCAATTTCGCAACAAACTTATATTACAATGTAAGAAGTAACTTGTCAAGTACTTTTATGATAACTTTGCAAGTAAGTCCTGCTTAATATTATAAAGTTTAACTGACAAATCTACGTAATGACTATGAGGATTATCAAATCTCTGTTCTTCAGCCCATACAGATGTAGCAAGCTGCTTCTTGACTTTTTCCCTAATCTCGTTAAGTGAAGGAAGTTCATATACCAGCTCTCCTCCCTTAAAAATCTGTTTCTGAAGTTCCTCGCTTCTGAAATTTACAAATTTACGTTTCTTCCATGGCTTAATCTCATCCATATATGGATATGGTTCACTATCATCAATCTTCTCGTCCGCCATTGTAATTACATCTGCAATGCCATACCCTGTTTCCCTATCATATATTCTCCACAACTTCTTAAATCCCGGATTAGTGATTTTCTCAATATTCTCAGAAATCTTAATTCTCGGTACATAGTTACCATTCCCATCCTCAACTGCCGCAAGCTTATACACTCCACCAAATACCGGTTCAGATTTGGCTGTAATCATTCTCTCACCCACGCCGTAAGAATCAATCTTAGCACCCTGTTCATTCAATGAGGTTATAAGATACTCATCAATACTGTTAGACACTACTATCTTACAATCCTCACATCCTGCTTCATCCAGCATCTTCCTTGCCTTCTTCGTAAGATATGCAAGGTCACCGCTGTCAATTCTTACACCTTTTAATCTGTGTCCGTTAGGTTCAAGAACCTCCTTGGCAACCCTGATTGCATTCTTAACTCCACTTTCAAGTACATTATAAGTATCAATCAAAAGTGTACATTCATCAGGATATACCTCCGCGTACGCTTTGAACGCTTCATACTCATCTTCATAAAACTGTATAAAAGAATGTGCCATTGTACCAACAGCCTTAACACCAAACATTTCCTCTGCAATAGTTGTAGCTGTAGCTCCTACACCTCCGATATAGCAGGCTCTGGCACCATAAATTGCCGCATCTGCCCCCTGTGCCCTTCTGGCTCCAAACTCCATAACCTGGGCATCTCCCGCTGCTCTCACAATTCTATTGGCCTTAGTTGCAATAAGCGACTGGTGATTAATAGTCAGCAAAAGCATTGTCTCAATTAGCTGGGCCTCAATCAAAGGTGCAACAACAGTAACCAAAGGAGTATTAGGATACACAATAGTTCCCTCCGGTACCGCATACACATCTCCCGTAAACTTAAAGCTCTTCAGATACTGCAAGAACTTCTCATCAAACATTTTTTTATTTCTTAAATATTCAATATCCTCGTCACTAAACTTAAAATCTCTGACATATTCCACAAACTGCTCAAGTCCCGCAGCTATTACAAATCCTCCACCATCAGGATTTCTCCTGTAAAACATATCAAAAACAACCTTTTTGTCACACTGTTCTTTTACAAAATAACCATTACTCATAGTCAGTTCATAAAAATCCATTAGCATCGTCAGATTTCTCATACCATCATCCTAACTGTTTTTCTTATTAGTATATCACATTGTTTACAGAAATTCTAACAATTCATTCATAAAGTCCTGTTCAATACACACAAGCTCCATAACCATATCTCTTATCTCTGATTTTGCATTTTTCTGCTTATTAAGTTCCTTATACAGGCTCTTAATTCCCATATTGCATCCGTCAATCAAAATATCCGCTATATGGCTTGTACTGTCATTAACCGCCAATTTCACCTCTGTTCCAAGCCATGACATTGCCTTAGCAATCATCGGTGGATCCTCTTCTTCAAGATTTTCCTTATTGAGCAGCTCATGGCATTCATCCCCTATATCAATATGTTTTCTGTTGTATTCATGAATAACCTTTCTAAGCCTCTCATCACTAACAAAATCCATTACCTGTTCCATGCTGTTAGTTCCACTCTTGCATCCGCTATTACACTTTTTTAACAATTCAATACTGTCATTATTCATAAAAAAATCCCTCCATATTCTAATGTTATTAATATATGGAAGAATTAATTTTATATACAAAAAAAACACCGAATTAATCGGTGTTAAAACAATGCCGGCGACCGGAGTCGAACCGGTACGGGAAGTTAATCCCACGGGATTTTAAGTCCCGGGCGTCTGCCAATTCCGCCACGCCGGCATAATATTTTATTAAGTGGGACCTACAGGGCTCGAACCTGTGACCCTCTGCTTGTAAGGCAGATGCTCTCCCAGCTGAGCTAAGATCCCAAATTTAAACGACCCGGATGGGGTTCGAACCCACGACCTCCGCCGTGACAGGGCGGCGCTCTAACCAGCTGAGCCACCAGGCCATAATCGTTTAATTATTAAGTTAAGTGGACCTTCGGGGACTCGAACCCAGGACCGACCGGTTATGAGCCGGTTGCTCTAACCAACTGAGCTAAAGGTCCAAATAGTTATACTATTTAGAGCCGACAATCGGAATCGAACCGATAACCTGCTGATTACAAATCAGCTGCTCTGCCAATTGAGCCATGTCGGCATAGCCTTGTCATTAATGTCGACAGAAACAAAAACGCCAAATCATATATCCGCTACAGACAAGAGTGCGGTCTGATTCGGCTTGCTTAAGTGACCCCAACGAGATTCGAACTCGTGTTACCGCCGTGAAAGGGCGATGTCATAACCGCTTGACCATGGGGCCGTTAGCTCCCCGAGTAGGGCTCGAACCTACAACAACTCGGTTAACAGCCGAGTGCTCTACCATTGAGCTATCAGGGAATATTCAAAGGATTGTTCCTTCAAAACCACATACTAAAAACTTCTCTGAAATATCTTCTTCCTTTTGATAACAACCTCTAAACCGTCTTGGTCAAGCCCTCGACCTATTAGTATCAGTCAGCTACATGCATTACTGCACTTCCACCTCTGACCTATCTACCTCGTAGTCTTCAAGGGGTCTTACTGCATTTGCAGGGATATCTCATCTTGAGGGGGGCTTCACGCTTAGATGCCTTCAGCGTTTATCCCGTCCAAACTTGGCTACTCGGCCATGGATTTGGCAATCCAACCGATACACCAGAGGTTCGTCCATCCCGGTCCTCTCGTACTAAGGACAGCTCCTCTCAAATATCCTCCGCCCACGCCGGATAGGGACCGAACTGTCTCACGACGTTCTGAACCCAGCTCGCGTACCGCTTTAATGGGCGAACAGCCCAACCCTT
>JAZQKW010000064.1:0-5024 GCA_045542375.1 Butyrivibrio sp. | reverse complement strand
GATTTTATAACTAATATAAACGCAAATAGGGAGAAATGAAGAATATTATTACAATTATCGTATCTGGTAACAATGACAAAGTATTATATAATACTTTAAAAGAACACTATGCGCAGGTTGAATGGATTGACATAATTCTTTATGCCGATTATAACAATGAGGATGAGTCGGATATATATATTCTTGTCGGAGATGATATTGGAGCAGGTAATAAGCCCAATGGAATAGTTATTGATTTATCAGATTCCATACTTGTGAATATGACAGATGAATATAATAATATGTCAACCATAAGAAAGCAACTAATTGATGGAATTGCAGCGACGTTATATAAAGATATTCTAATCGGACTTGATTATACGGATATAAAGTCTGTGATACAGGACAGCGATGATATTAAGGCTTCAGTCATCAATACACAAACAACATCTGATTTTAATGGATTAGTTGATAAGCTGATAGCGAAAGCTAACGTTAATATAGCTGATAGAAAAAATGCGTATTTCTATGTTGAGGGTGATATAGCCTTGATGGAAGTCAATGAGTTGGCAAAAGGACTTGAAGAAAGGATGGGCAATGGGTCTAATATTGCATTTACCGCATCCTATGATTCAGAAAAAACAGGTGAATATTACGTTATGGTGTTGTTTGGTATTTAATAATATGGAATGTTTTAACGGGACTTCAGTTCATTAGGAACTGAGGTCTTTTTATGTTCCAAATTTTCCACACTATAAGTGTTAATATATAGTTAAGGAAAACGATGTTAGGAGGTATGTGCGCAGATATGAAAATATTAATTAGTGGACCGGGAAATTATCGAAATCGTATTCCTGAAGCCTTTTTGCACAAAATAGATGAATATATAAGGCAAGAAGATGAATTACTTGTCTGTGACAGAAATGAAGTCGATAAAAAGGTGCAACAATATCTATATAATCAAATGTACGACAATGTAACTGTATATATTTCCGGGAGAAAAGGCCCTTATAGTTACAACATTGGACCGTGGCGGGAGGAATACTGTCCTATTGGGATAGGGAGTGGCAAATATGCGTATTATATTGAGCAATATTTTGTTATGGCAGAGGATGCAGATATAGGAATAATCATGTGGGATGGAGAATGCGAGGGAGCTTTTATAAATATGATTAATCTGATTAATCTTGGGAAAACAGTTCATCTGTATTGGGTTAAAGAACAGAGATGGGAAATTGTAAATTCGCTGGAGGGCTTGAAGGACTACATTGGTGAATGCAGTGAATGGAATTACTCTGATACGGAGATGATACTTACCAAGTGTGGTTTTTCCACAGAAATGAAAGATCATATGATGTCTGGAAATGCCGTAAATAATTTCCTTTTGGTTGACATCATATGTATGGCTCCGGTTTCTTTGTTGGATAAGTTAGAAATGATACAGTATCTTGAAAATACAAGAAACATAAAATATGAGGTATATAAGGCTGCACTTCGTTATAATGGAGATTTTCATAGTCTGAAAAAGGAGATTAGACGAATTTCAAAGCCTGAAGGAGATGATTCTATATGGAATTATCTGCACAATACTTACAATGATATTAATAGTGCGGCTATGGCTTTGAAGTTTGGTGGAGCCTGTGATGAACGTTATTTATATTTGTATTCTGAATGGTATGATGTGGATGTTTTTTTTGAGAAATCAAGCGGCGTAGGGATGTTTATGAATATGGAGGATGTAATCAACTATATCAGGAATGAAGAACAGTTTTATGATAGTGAAGAAGGATGTTATCGCATTGAGGTATGGGTTAACATAGAAGGAGATTTGTCGTTGAAATATAATTTCTACACATATGGGGGAGAGGTGTGCTGGTTTGAAAAAATGAGCCCTTATAATGATGAAGATACAGGAAATATATATTATCGAAGGTCTAAGTCCTACTATGATTCGAAATGTCTGCTTGAACGGATTACAACACCTTTTAAAACAGGTGATGTGATATGTATTGACTGTCGTCCCTTTGGACCTCCATTTCATGCAGTAATACTGGAGGATTACCACCAATATGATTCATGCTTTCCGAATGTATTATTTAATTTACCTAATACATTTGATTGGAGTATTGAACCATTAAAATCAGGCAGATTTTTTGGGTGTATGGAAGGTGGTCGTGTAAAATGGTGTCCTTTATCTGCTCTGTTTAGAGTACGATTAGTAGAAGGAGATACGGAATTGGCAGAATTCAGTAAGAAACTGTCAGAGAATCCTGAACTGGCTACGGCAATATGGGAAAAATGGAATCATACTTCTCCGGATTATAAAACAGTTGAGATGGCAAGAGAGATATTTGATATTAAGTAGGAGGTAAACCTATGTCAACATATGTAATTGGTGATATCCACGGAGAGTTGGAACAGCTTAAGTGTTTAATAGCAAAAATGAATTTAAAAGAAGAGGATAAATTGTACATACTGGGAGATGTTGTTGATAGGGGACCTAACCCTATTAAAGTATTGCAGTATCTTATGACAATTCCTAACTGTGTATGCCTGGCAGGGAATCATGAAGTGATGATGCTTTCTAATACTAAATTATTGCTTAGGAAAGTAGATGCGACTTTATTAAAAACGCTACCATCAGAGGATATAGAGCGTTTTATACATTGGCTTAATAATGGGGCAGCAAGTACCATTAGTGAAATAGCAGAACTATCAAGTGAGGAAAGAAATAAGGTTATAGAATATGTAGGGGATTTTGATATCTATGTTGAACTTGAAGTTGAGGGAAAGAAGTATTTTTTAGTTCATGGTGGAATAAATAACTTTTCTCCGGATAAAGAACTGGATGATTATGAAATAGATGATTTTGTATGGGCAAGGCCTGATTACAGTGAGGCATATTACGAGGATGTTATTGTTGTTACAGGTCATACACCTACATTTTTAATACCGGAAAATCCTAACCCTGGATATATATTTAAAGGAAATAATCACATCGCAGTAGATTGTGGAGCATTTGCACAGAAAGGAAGACTTGCAGGAATTTGCCTGGAGACAGGTGAGGAATTTTATTCAAGATAGTATAGATATGAAATAAATACGAAAAAAACACGAAATATAATTGTAATTCCAGCATTATCTGTGTATACTATAATTGAGGTGATGAACATGACATTAAAGGAATTACGTATTTCAAAAGGTATGAATCAGGCTGAGTGCGCTCTGTATCTTGGTATGTCTACAAGAAATTACCAGAATTACGAGAATAATCCTGATAAGGTTAATACTGCAAGATATCATAATATATATGCGCGATTGATGGAATATCGCAGTCATATGATGAGTATGATACGTGGTGAAAAGAGAGACGAATATTTAACCAGGGTTGTAATAGGTGCAGGGCTAAGAGCGTTCTCTGGGAGAGTTGAAGGCTATAAGAAGAGAGATTGCTACAGACTGCTTAAGAAGTTTATGGACAACGATTACGATGGCAAGATATGCGTACTGTATGGGCTAAGACGAACAGGTAAGACTACCATGCTTTTTCAGTTGCTGGGGGAATTGCCTGTAGATGCGACGGCCTATATCAAGATTCAGCCAACGGATAATATGGGAATGCTGACGAAGGACCTCGACCGACTGTATAATGAAGGATATAGGTATGTATTTATTGATGAAATTACCTTAATGGAGGATTTTATCAATACCGCTGCAGTGCTTTCTGATGTATTTGGTATGATGGGAATGAAGATAGTCGTATCGGGAACGGATTCATTGGGATTTGCTATGGCTAATCGTGACGAGCTTTATGACAGAAGCATTATGATTCATACATCCTATATACCGTTTAGAGAGTATGCAAGACTTTTAGACATTAATTCCATTGACAGATACATTGAATATGGTGGGACATTAAAGATGGAGAATATGAGTTTTGATGATCCGGATTTTTTGTTTGATGAAGTGGCATTCAGAGATGATGAGAGTACGAGAAAATACATTGACACTGCAATCAGTCGTAATATTCAACATACGCTTAAGAACGACCACTATGGAGAATATTTTAATCAGTTGAGAGAACTATATGACAAAGGCGAGCTGACGAATGTAATCAATCGTATCGTGGAAAGTATGAATCATCAGTTTGTACTGCGTGTTGTAAAAGAGAGATTTAAGTCCCATGATTTGGGCTCTGCAAGAGAATTATTACTTCATAGATTTCCGGAGGAATGTGCAACCGTTCTATACGATATTGATGAACAGCAGGTTGTTGAACGGTTAAAGGCAATAATAGAGGTAAAAGAGACCGAAGATGCTACAGTTAAGATTGAGCAGGAACATATTGATAAAGTGAAGAAATATCTTTTGATGTTGGATTTGATTGTGGAATGTTCTGAGAAATATGAAAGTGGCAGATGTTCAGAGTATACAGTATTTATCCAGCCGGGAATGAGATATGCTATAGCGAAGGCACTTGTATATTCTCTTTTGCAAGATAATTATTTCTGCTCAGTATCAGAGCGCAATAAGGATTATATTATTTCCAAGATACTTGAAGATGTGAAGGGAAGAATGTTGGAGGATATTGTTATGCTTGAGACACATAAAACCGTATCTCGCTGTCAGGATGTGTTTAAATACAAGTTTGACAATGGGGGCGAATATGACATGGTGATTTATGACCGAAGCAGACATACCTGCAGAATATATGAGATTAAGCATAGCACTGAGGTTGCAGAGCGACAATTACGTTATCTTAAGGATGATGGAATGTGTTCATTAATAGAATCCAGATATGGGACAATAGAGGGAAGATATGTACTATACAGAGGTGAAGACAGGACGATAGGAGATATTCAATACTTAAATGTAGAGAAATATCTGTGCAATATGAAATAGATATTTTTCAAATTTTTTCACATTAACAAAACTTTAACTTATGTTAAATGTATAGAGGGAATAGTGATAAAACCTTGGGGAATGGCGGTTTCTCAAGGCTTTTGTCATGTTCGAGATTATGGAGAAATATCGTAAGTTGATGT
>JAZQKW010000063.1:0-2269 GCA_045542375.1 Butyrivibrio sp. | reverse complement strand
CGCTACCGTTAACGGCGAATCTGAAGTTACCGGTCTTTCCATTATATGTAGGATATAACCATGTTGGTATATTAACAGGGATCTTAATATCACCTACTGTCTGGAATATGTATGGGTACTTAACCTGTTCCTTAGTATAGTCAAACATATACTGCTTATTACCACTATTATTCAACACATATGCATAAACTAAATACTTCTGCGTAACATCATCTGTACTTGGTTTTAATCCTCTTATAACAATTGTTGCCTTGCCATCATTGGTTCCAGGTGTATGTACAATCTCAGTTCCGCCAAGGTCTTCTCCTGTGCATACATGCTCATAGCTCTCCGGTACATAATCATCCGTTGCATAGAAATAATGTCTTGCAGAATTATCATCATCATAGTAATACTTTGTAAGTGTCTCCTCAAGTCCAGTCAACTCATCAAATAATTCAAGATAAATTGAATGATCATCATAAGTCATTGGGAATGTACCCTTAGTATTAAATACAATAGTTGCACTTCCTCGTCCAATTGATGTGCTGTTATCATTAAGCGAAATCGCAGGCAAGCCTGAACCGGTTACCATTTCACCTATATAAAATGGTGCTGTTTCACTAAAGTCAAGCTGTAATGATTTGAGTTCAAGTCTTTCAACCGTATAATACATACCCTGTAAATCCCTCAATCCATTCTCATCAATATCGTAGTGTAACTGATGTACTGATAACTGAGGAGTGTCAAGCATGCTTACCGGTGTTGTAGTATACATTGCAGTAAGATATGCTGCGTATAATGTGTCAGTCTCAAATGCAAAACCATTATTATTAACCTGTTCATCTGTAACCTTGGTCATATGAGGTAATATCAATGAATTCTGGAAGGTTGGATATTCAACTGAATTGTTACCTGCCTTATTCATTACCGGACTTGCTTCAAGTGTTGGTGTTCCATCATCTGCAAGTCTTATGAAATGAGAACGTTCAACGTATCCGTCACTTTCACTATATCTTACACTTCTTAATGCCCAAGCTGACTGTGCAGTAAATAGTCCTGTCCCCGGTTCCTGATAATTAACATAATTTACAAATGAGCTAAGACCCATCTGACCGGTTCTGCAATATGCAGATACTTCAATATATACTTCTGTCTCTGTCATATCAGCTGCTACAATTGGTGCATAATCAAGATATGCATATGCAAAGTTATTAGAAATTGTATTATCTGCTGAGTCTTTTCCTCCTGCTGCACTTCGTGTTGCAATATTAATAGCTACAGGGTCATACACAACCTTCCTGCTACTGTCAGCCTTATCTGTAAGTGTAACTCTGATACCTGCTATACTATCAAGCTCGGCACCCTCAAGAGTAAGCTTAATTCTGTATCCACCTTCTTCTGCTACACCCGGTTCAAGACCTAGACCCTTAATCATTACACCATTTACAAAATAATCTGATTTATTAGTGAAATGCTTAATATCATCCACTGTGCTGCCAATTGTTGTATTAACAGACGTAATATTATTAACATGGTAGAACTTTGACTGCAATGTATCCGTTGTTGCTCCATATCTTCCCCTTACATATGAACATAATCTATAATCGACTTCTGCATCATAATAGTAATTAGCTGTAAGTCCTTCAAATGACAATGTCTTATATTCACTTTCCCACTTCTTGGCACCACCAACAGTTGTATAAAGATCTGTAAGTGCAACTGTCTTAGTTTTTGAATCAGCTCTTCTCTCAGCTATCGTCTTCTCAAGACTAAGTATTGCATTATCATAATTATTAGATGGCTGATGAACATATAATACAGGTGTATCATTTGCTGCAAATATTGCATTATCAGGATCGTTAACTAAATATCTCCACTGATGTGTCCATGTACTTCCGGACTTAGATGTGTTCCATAAATATCTAAACACCTCAGGCTTCTGACGTAATACGTTAAATACCTGAGATCTGTAGAATGGTGTCTCTTCAGAAACATATAAACAATCAGGATATGCTACTTCTCCACCTATTCTTCCATCACATGCCACTTCATATCTTACGAAGTAGCTATAACCACGTTCAAACAACTTAGTAACACCATCATCTGCAATATTGTCCGGAGCATCAAAATATACTGTCCATGGATCTACATTAGTTCCATACGAGCTTGTTGAAAGCACAATTGTCTTAGTTCCTACAGGCTGGATATATTCACCTGTAAGTTCTGTGCCATTGTAATATCTCCAATTACTATTATAAAGAATAGAATCTGATTCGATAATCGGCTC
>JAZQKW010000062.1:0-3377 GCA_045542375.1 Butyrivibrio sp. | reverse complement strand
CCAGATGCTATCTTCGTAGTAGATCCTAAGAAGGAAGCTATCTGCGTTAAGGTAGCACATGTACTCGGAATTCCACTTATCGGTATTGCAGATACTAACTGTGATCCAGAAGAACTTGATTTCGTAATTCCTGGTAACGATGATGCTATCAGAGCGGTTAAGTTAATCGTTTCTAAGATGGCTGATGCAGTTATCGCAGCTAATCAGGGTGAAACAGCAGAAGAATATGCTGATGTTGTTGAAGCTGAAGAAGCAGTAGAAGAAGTAGAAGCATAATTTTTTCAATATCAGGAGGAATTTGAACATGGCTATTACAGCAGCAATGGTAAAAGAATTAAGAGAATTAACAGGTGCCGGAATGATGGATTGCAAGAAAGCACTTGGTGAAACTGATGGAGATATGGACAAGGCTGTTGATTATTTAAGAGAAAACGGTCTTGCAAAGGCAGCTAAGAAAGCCGGCAGAATCGCAGCAGAAGGTCTTGTTAAGTGTGTAGTATCTGATGATACTAAGGCAGCTATCGTTGAAGTTAACAGCGAGACAGACTTCGTAGCTAAGAATGCAGATTTTGCAGCATATGTTGAGGAAGTAGCTAATCAGGCTCTTACATCAGATGCAGCAGATATGGATGCATTTATGGCAGAAGCATGGAAGTTAGAACCAGAGAAGACTGTAGCTGACGCATTAGCAAGCAAGATTGCAGTTATTGGTGAGAACCTTAAGATTAGAAGATATGAGAAGATGGAAGCAACTGACGGATGTGTAGTATCATACATTCACGGTGGCGGAAAGATTGGTGTTCTTGTATCAGCAACAACATCAGTTGTTAATGATGAAGTTAAGGATGCACTTAAGAATGTAGCTATGCAGGTAGCTGCTCTTAATCCTAAGTACACATCAAGAGATGAAGTTGACCAGGATTACATCAACTCTGAGAAGGAAGTTCTTACAGCTCAGGCTAAGCTTGAGAAGCCGGATGCTAACGATAAGATTATCGAAGGTATGGTAATGGGACGTATCAACAAGGAACTTAAAGAAATCTGTCTCCTTGATCAGGTATACGTTAAGGCTGAAGATGGTAAGCAGTCAGTAGCAGCTTACATTAAGGAAGTTGCTAAGGCAGCAGGTGCTGACATCACAGTTAACAAGTTCATCCGTTTTGAGACTGGTGAAGGTCTTGAAAAGAAGAGCGAAGATTTCGCAGCAGAAGTTGCAGCTCAGATGGGTAACTAATTTAATAGAAATTATAGATGGCGGAAATGCATATGCGTTTCCGCCATTTTTTTGAAGAAATGCCATAGTGACAATTAGTGCTGAATCGTATATAATGCTATTAATTAAGCAAATAAGGAGAATATATTATGAATGGAGATTACGGAATAGAATTTCTTGATATGTTTTACGACGACTGTGTAAAGCATAGAGATATGCGTAATGAGAATAACAGAAGATATCGTAATGTTAGAATTAAGAGAATGATGATGTTACTTATTGTCGTTGCGATTTATGTGGTAGCATTTATTTCTGTGGGTTTAAATGCCAACAGGATAGCTAACCCTGCACCAATTATTGTTGGTGTTACAATGGGTGGAATGTTGCTTATTGTTATTTTTAACTGGATTATAACCAGGGGCGTAATTAATGGGTATTATGAGAATCAGGTACCGGACAATATTAATTACGGATATCTTGATGAATACCTTTCGCTGACAGGCAAGGGGAATATAAGGCAGGGAAGACCACATTGTCTTACCGGTCCGTCAAAGAAATCTAATATTAACATAGTAACGGCAATTTCAGGGATTGCAGCATTTGTACTTTTGTATGTAGTAGCATTAATAATATCCTATGTTAAGTTAAATGGAAGATGGGAAGAAATAGGAATGAGCCTTGTGCCATATTTGTTTGTTGCTGTGGGAGGTACATTACTTGTATGTACTATAGTAAAGAACACAGTAATGTCAATACGTTGTAAAGAACCGGCTAATGCCGTGTGTGTTGAAGTCAGCAGGAGAAGGTCCTCATCATCACATGGCGGACGTATGGTTGAGATGCCGGTGTACTACGCAAGATGCTCTAACGGACATGCTTATGTGTTATATGATGGGATGTATACTAATGTGAATACCGGAAAAGAGGTAGGAATGATAATTCCTATTATGGTTAATCCAAAGAATCCAATTGAATGGGTATATACAAAACTTAGTGGAATAGTATTGGCGATTGCAATATTTTCATGTATTTTTATGGCAGCGGGATTTATGGCTTATTTTACCATGCTTACAAAATAAAATGTTGCTTTATGTGTCTTTTTTTGGTATCATATTTCTAATAGGGATAGTAACATAAATTGGAGGACATATGTTTATATCAGAGATACCGGAAGAAACAGAGGTTGAGATTTTAATTCTTAAAGCAGACGATAAGATGAGTCTCAAGACGAGACCGCTGCAACTTTCCAACTTCGAAGAGAAAATCATTGCAAAGCTCATGAAGAATTTCCCGCAGTTACACTGTATTCCATTGGAAGTAATTCTTAAGGACGGGCAAGTTGTTGGTTTTCCTGCAACTAAGGAAATTCATTATGAATTGTCATCTACAGTAGGAGGAAGATACTACGAGTGGAAGACAATTATTATTAAGAATATTAAGCTGTCAACGGGAAGAGATTGTTGCCTTGTATTAAGCCCTACAAGTGTCAATCCTGTTAACAGACGAGATTCGTACAGATTATGGATTGGTAAAGAAGTTGATATGACACTAGGTCTTGGTGGTAAGAAGTATAGGGCGATACTTAAGGATCTTAGTGCAACAGGAATGGGAGTTCTTGTATCAGATGGAACGAAGTGCAAGCAAGGGACAAGCATGCATGTATTATATATTGACAGGGATACTGACAGCGATAAGGAGGTTACGTTTAATCTTACTGGTAAGATTATTAACGTAGTAGAACTTTCAGAGGGTAAGTGGCTTATCGGATGCAAGTTTGCAGAGTCAAGTCCTGCAATTGAGAAATACGTTTCTAAGAAACAGTTTGAGAAGGCCAGAGAGAGCAGGGGTAAATAATTAATAATACATATGGTTATTGAACCGGCTTATTTGTGAAGGTAGTGTCACAGAATAGGTCGGTTTTTTATTTAACAGAAAATTTATACTTTTTTAGAAATAATATATATAAGGAGAAAATGTTTATGAGAAGGTTGTTTAGAAAATTAGTATTACTTATAGTTCTTGGTATGATGTTAGTTGGATGTTCTAATAAGAACGCTAAGAAAGATAAGGAAGAGTTTAAGTATTTTAAGGAACATCCGGAAATAATAACACCGGATGATTACATCGTGTGGAGTAATGAATTAAATGTTATAGTTGATAAGGA
>JAZQKW010000061.1:0-4067 GCA_045542375.1 Butyrivibrio sp. | reverse complement strand
GGAAGTTAAGCATCCAGTTATAAAGAAGATTCTCTTCTCCTTCAGGAATAAGAAGATGAGCCTTAACCATGAATTCAGGATCAAGACCAACATAAACCTCTGCATGATACATTGTCTTAAAACGTGTCTCATATATAGCATCCATAGCTACTTTATCAAGTTTAACAGCGTCTACACCAGGTTCGCCCTTAATACGACGTGCCTGTGCATAACGTCCGGTAACTGCACCGTCATTGAAAAGAAGAACCTTAGCGTCTTTCTCAAGACCAAACTCTTCTCCTCTGTATACAGGCATATCTGTTACGATAGTTCCCGGTGAATTCTTTGCTAATTCATAAGCTTCTTTTAAAGTGTTAACTTTAACAACATTGTTACCATAAAAAGCTGCTTCAATAATAGAACGTGTTCTTGAGAAACCAACTTTTCCGGCACCAATTTCGTTTAATGGGTAATATGCTTTTGTTGCCATTTCTGTTATCCTCCAATCAAAAATTTCCACATAATTATCTCATTTTAAGACTTAAAAGTCAATAGAGTTTGTGTCATACTTTAAAATTACATATAAGAATGTTTTTTTATCAATTATTTCATAGCCCTTACTTTCATAATCTTCTATAACCGACTGACTTATTTCTCCCCATCTCATGTCCAAAACAACGTAGTCTGTAAGCTTGTCTATTGTTTTGTACTCGTAAATCACATCTCTGTCAGACAGATGTGGCAAGAAAAATGTTGATGCTGTTACTGAGGCATCCTTAGGAATGGACCTCATCGCTTCATTAAGGTCTTTAATATCTGCCTTTTCTGTTTTGTATGTATCAAAATAATATTTTTTAGACAATGCACATGCCGGTGAAACAACCAATGCCATACATATTGCAAAATACGCCATAAATCTTCTAACTTTTTCTGAAAGTTCAGAATAATTAACTACCGCCAGATAGAAAAGTATTGCCAGACTTCCAAATACATACTGGAAGAATATATTATACTGATACTGATAGTTGGAAGCAAGATTAATAAGTATTACAGGAATAAACAATATAATCCTTGATGCCTTCCTGCTTGCCAGTGACAAAAATCCCAGCGGCACAACCATATAAAACATAAAGGCTATTTTCTTAGGTGCAAAACTCTGCTCAAGCACATATGCCGGATTAGTAACAAAGTTTCTGATTACATCCATAAGACTGCCTGTAGAGGAATCTGTCATATAGTTAGAAAATCTGTTATCCATTATTCCAAGTCCATATTTGTTCATAAACATGGATACTATCAAAAAGTACGCAATGGATACACAACCTACAATTGCTCCCTTTGAATATTTCTTGAGGCCAACTGCCATATATATTCCGATAAATGCAGGATAAATAGCCGCATCTTCCTTAATCAGAAGCGTTAATATTGTAAAAATAATAATGCCCTTAATATTATCTTTCTCGATAAAATAAAACAGCCATAATATCATAGGTACAAGGAAGCAATTCTCATGCAAATCGTAAAATGTACCACCTGACAATGCAGGGAACATAAAGAAAATCACTGCAAAAGCTGCTGTTGCTGCCTTACTCAATCCCTTCTGCTTACATAAAAGCAATAAAGGTATAACTCCTGATGCCAATGTCAGTACCTGTAATACGTTAAGAGTTACAGGATATGGGAATATGTAATAAAATGGCAGGTACAGATAGTATATTGGTGAAAAATGCACCGCAAAATGTGAAATCAGACCATATTCCGCTCTCTCACAGGTAGTAAGCGGTTTAAAAGTGGTCTTCATATAGTAAAACATCTGTGACCATATACCAAAATCATAATTAGGATTTCTGTATGTTACATATCTCAATACTGCAATTGCACCAACATAAAAGATGAAAAACAATGATGCAACCGCACTAATAATTATTACGGTTGAACGTTTCTTAATTTCAACGTGAACCGACACCCTGTTAACTGCATATGCTATTGCTGCAGCAAGGAAAATTCCAATTCCAAACATATAACCCACAGCGGAATTAGGGTTCACTGTAAGAAATCCATACATAGTAATCAAAATCATAGGTCCAAAGGCTTCCACCCACTCAAAAACCTTGAACTTACCCATTGCACAGAATGCAATTAAAAATAAAACAATAAAGCATATATACATAGGAATATTAATTCCTGCAGCAAGTGCCGCCGTATTAAAGCTCTCACCCGACTTATACAACATTAAAATTGTTGTAAGAAGCCATGACATCACAAGCCTTACCATCATCTTCTCAAAGGTAATATTTTTCGTAAAACCCTTCCAATAATTCTTAACTTCGTCTAAAAATTTCTCCATATTATCACTTATCTTAGCCTTCCACATTCATATTTGGACATTGTATTAAGACACCCGATTACTGCATCAATTCGTTCCGAAAGGTCTCCTTCATCTGCAGTTATATCCAGTGATACTGCAATATCACTTATAAGTCTCTCATCTATAAATCTTCTGTTCTTAGATATAAATTCTGCCTTCTCGGCACTTGTATCAAGTTCCAGAAACTTAAGAAGATATGGATTAATCCCTTCATCTGAGACTGCATCCGTAATACTCTCTTCTGTATCAGAATCATCCTGTGTCACATCCACTTTAGTAAATCTGTATTGTTCCGTTACATCAGGATATTTATCATGGTCCACTTCACTCATAAACATATCGTAAGGTCTTACATAGCACTTAAAATCACCATACAAAGCCTGATACACCACATATCTCTCTCCTGTTTCTGAATGATATGCAATGGTGACAATCTGATATAATTTATCCTTAAAATGTCTGAATATATCCCCCGCATGTATCGTTCTGTTCTGTTCCATAACTGGACCCCCTTTCACACTCTCAAATTGTACCACAACATCAGATTATCATCAATCCATTTCTCACGGTGAAATTTTATTTGAATATACTATTATATAACTGGTATTGGAGTAATTATGCGTAAAATATTTGATTTATATAATTTAAATAAATTTCACAATCAGGGAATAACCGGTAAAGGAATTACCACAGCCATTCTTGATACAGGCATCTATCCGCATAAAGATTTATCCGGCAATATTTTAGAATTTCATGACGTAATTAATTATCGCATTACTCCTTATGATGATAACTCTCACGGCACACATGTAAGTGGTATTATCTGTTCTACAGGACACTCTGCCAGGGCATATACCGGTGTGGCGCCCGATTCCAAAATAATAGCAGTTAAGGTTCTTGATCAATCCGGACATGGTACTCCTGAAAAAATAATATCCGGAATAGAGTGGATTCTTAAAAACAAGGAAAAATATAATATAAAAATCGTTAATATATCAATAGGTACAAGGGTATATTCCTGCTCTGACGAAACAAGCTCCCTTGTTCAGGCTGTTGATCACATGTGGGATTCCGGTTTAACTGTTCTTGTATCCGCAGGCAACAATGGTCCTGATTATCATACAATTACAACTCCCGGGATAAGCAGAAAAGTAATTACCGTAGGCTCCTGCCAGTGGAATAATTATAAAATAAAGGACAGCCGTGCCTTATTTTCCGGCAAAGGTCCGACTTTATGCAATATTTTGAAGCCTGATATTGTTGCTCCGGGAGATAATATTACAAGCTGCGCACCCGGAAATATCTACACAACCAAAAGCGGCACCTCCATGTCCACACCAGTGGTATCAGGAGCCGCCGCTCTATTATTTTCGTCCAATAACGAAATTTCTAATTCTAATTTTAAAAATCTTCTTCATCTCAGTGCCAAAGACATTGGTCTTGACCGTTTTACTCAAGGATATGGAAGACTTGATATAGAAAAACTATTTATTCTCGCTAATCCAGTCCTCTAATAATTCCTCATATAATGGAAATGGAAGAATACCACAATCAATTATAAAAGCATTAAAATCCTTTATGCTGTCTTCTCCAAGCTCTTCCACTACCTTATCCTTCATGTCTGTCATGAGTGCTGTTCCAACTGCATATGGAAGGATTGAACCGGGATCTGCAACTGATGAATAATACAAATCATCAAGTCGGAGGCCAAGCGGTCTTA
>JAZQKW010000060.1:0-6934 GCA_045542375.1 Butyrivibrio sp. | reverse complement strand
AAAGAAATCAACAGAACCTAGGATGGATGCGTCCTGTGGAATACAGGCTCAATCTTCTGACTGCATAAAAAATGCGTAACAGACATTAAAAGCTGTTACGCAATAAAAGTCTAACTTTTTGGGGCCACATCACTTACTAATTGCACTGAGCCTTTTACATTACTTATTTAAAAATCAAAGTCAAAGTCGAAATCATCATAATCATCATAATCATCATCATATCTATCTTCAACAATTTCCTCTGCTATTTCAAAATCATATATGTACCATTTACCATCATCTTTTACAGTAGTCATACTAGACTCATCACTGAATCCCATCATTGAAACTTCATATGTAACCTCTGCACCCGCCTCAAAATGAGTACCATATTCTTCGTTACATTCTTCAACATCATCTATATGATAATATTCTACATCTGTTACCTTCATTGAAACGCTCTGGAATATTCCTGCCATCATTTCTGCCCCTTCAGCATCAGCTTTTAAATATTCCTGCAGACTTGGATGATAGCATTCTATCATCTTATCCACATCGCCCTTCTTGGCATATTTAATAAAGCTTTCCATTACAGCCTCCGGTGATTTATGCATCTTACTGCTAATAAGCTTTGGAATAAATATTGCTGCAAGCACGCCAATAACAACAACCACTGCAATTACAGGGATTAACCATTTAAGATTCTTTTTCTTCTTAGGCATATTCTGGTATGATGTCCCTCCTATATCAGGTGTTGCTGCAGTATACTCTCCTGTTGCCGCTCTCTCCATAGTTGGCTGTGACTGTGTTGCTGTAGAAGCTCCGCAAAATCTGCAAAATCCTACTCCGTCTTCGATTTGATTTCCACAATTGTTACATATCATGTGTAGTACCTCTCTTTCCTATATCCTTTAGTTAAAATTAAAAATTTTCTGAACAACTTTGTATATCAATATGGCAATAGCCCTACCTGTCTTACCAGGAATATGGAATACAAATCCCATTGGATTTCTCTTAAGCTTCCTGTGTGTAGAAGGATGCATTTCCTTAAGATATCTCCACAATTCCTTCTTCTTAGCAAAATTCTCCGGCTTGTGTGATAAGATACACATAATGGATGATATTGCAAGAATAATTTCAAGATAGTGTATCATATACTTCTTACACTTCTTGTATTCAATTATCTCCGGATTAAAATAATCAATCATCAGCTTGTTAACCCTAATCTGCTGATCAATTCTTTTAATCATTACACTCTGATGTACTGACTGGTCATCCCTTCCGATAAAATACCAGTAAAAATTAACATCTGCATAATACATAGTCTTAACATACGGAAGTGGCTGGAACATAAAAATATTATCAACATAAAAAGTATGCTTTGGAAGTTCAAGTCCACACTCCCTTAAAAGCTCTGTTCTATATATTACAGAATGCATTATTATGTATTTATCCTGCTTGAAATGACCAACCTCATCCCATGTAAAGAACGAATCAACCGGAAGGACATCCGTATATTTCATAACCTTCTTGCGCTTCGCTCCAACTTTGTCATATACATAGTTCGAGATAAGCATATCAAGAGGATGTTCCTCAAGAATAGCCTTGCGCATTACATCAAGAAGCTTCCCAAATGCTTCCTTACCAACTCTGTCATCACTGTCTACAACCTTAAAAAAGTATCCTGCAGCATTTCTGAGTCCGGCATTAACAGCTTCTCCATGTCCACCATTCTTCTGATGAACCGCTTTACATATCTTAGGGTATTTCTTAACATAAGAATCTGCAATCTCTCCGGTTCTGTCTGTGGAACCATCATTAACGATAATAATTTCCACTTCTTCGCCACCAACTAAGAGTGATTCTATGCATCTTTTCATATAGGCTTCTGAATTATAGCATGGCACTGCCACTGAAAGTATTTTCTTCATGTGAACCTCTTTTCTTTCAATACAAATCGTTACCCTCTGACAACTTCTTTCCTGTCAACTTTGATATCAATAAATTTAAGTCCCACAAATGTTACCGCAAGTGAAATTACTGACACAAGCATTAATGCTCCTATTGTCAAATCTCCATCAATTGCCGGAACGAACTCCGTAAGCAATACTGCTGATGTATTGGCTGCAGCATGCATTATAACAGGAGCCCAGATAGTCTTAAATTTCTCATAAGCATATGCAAGGAGCATACCTACAAGAAACGCATATACAAACTGTACTATATTACCATGAATTAAACCAAATACCATGGATGATATTATCATAGTAGGTATCGGTTTTAAAAAATGTCTTATTCGCTTATGCAGTAAGCCTCTAAAAAGAAATTCCTCAGCAAGAGGCGCTGCTATTCCTGATGCAAGTATCTGAATCGCCAGATTACCTGAATATACAATATTCTCTATATCCTGATAGCTCTTAGAATAGTTAGCAATTCCCGACAGCGAAATCAATCCATTAAAGCCTATTGCAGCTCCAACACCCACCGGTATCATCATCAAAAGCCACTTTCTGTTATACCCTTCGTACTCCTTGTGCCTTTCAAGATATATGTCATAATTGACATCTCTTTTCATAAACAACATAAGGAACGGCATAAGTATAACAGTTCTTCCAATAGTTATATACAATGCATTGGAATATATGAAATTCATAGCTTCATCAACTATAGCTTCCGTATCCATACTCATAAATATCTCATCCGAAAACTTAGGAATAACATATATTAGCATTACTACAAGTTCAACTACAAATTCTGCCGCAATAAAAAGTAAAAACGGATATATACATCTCCATACGAGACTTCCTATACTCTCTTTCTTATTCATATTACCTACCTATAATTGTATCTAACAATATTTCTGTATCACACACTGCCCTGCATCCTGCATCAGCCGCCTTAGCTATCTCCGGTATTAACGGAATCTTCGCTAAAACCCTAGTATCAAGCTCCTCTGCAATACCATCGATATTACTCTCGCCATATACTTCATAATGCCTGCCGCAGTCCGGACACACAAAATAACTATAATTCTCTACTATACCAAGCAGTCTGACATTCATTCTTTCAGCCATGTTAACTGCTTTCATAACTATCATCTTAACAAGACTCTGTGGCGATGTAACCATAACAACACCATCTATCGGCATCTCTCTATATACCGTAAGCGGAACGTCTCCTGTTCCCGGTGGCATATCTACAAGGAGATAGTCAAGCTCTCCCCACAATGTATCCCTATAAAACTGTCTTATTATATTAGCAATCAAAGGACCTCTGTATATGACAGGCTTCTCTGCTTCATCCAAAAGAAGATTCATGGACATAACCTTAATTCCCTCTTCCGATTCCACCGGCATTAACTTGCCACTCTCCATAGTCACTTTTCCTGTAATTCCCATCATATTAGGAATGGACGGACCTGTGATATCTGCGTCCATTATCCCTACTCTGTATCCCTTAGCATTAAGCTGTCGTGCTATCATTGTTGTAACCGTTGACTTGCCAACACCGCCTTTTCCGCTAATTATTCCAATCACTTTCTTAATATTTGAGTTCTCAAGCAGTGACATTTCATGCCTCCCATAGTAATACACTTCGTTATATTATAACCCGAAATGCGAAGAAAAGCAAACTTATATTATTTAAACTTCAATTCCCAGATGAGTAGACTATTTCGTAATGTGCATTAGAGAATGAAACAGTCTATTCATCTGGGAATCAAAAAAATAATTTCATGTTATGCTCAGGTAATCTATCAGTTCCTGTCTGAAGGTCATTGACCCGCCCTTCTTAATATTCATGCGTTTTTCTGCCTCTTCTCCTCCACGCTTCATTAATTCGCATGCTACGGCGCAACCGTTAGTTCTCGGTTCTACAGTCATAAATGCCCCTATTACAACGGATGCCATGCATCCGGCACCTGTTATTTTTCCATACATACTGCTTCCGCCCTTAACTTCCAGAACATTCACTCCGTCACATATGTAATCAACTTCTCCTGAGACAACGATAACTGTATTCCATCTGCCGGCATACTCGCTTATCATGCCAAAATCCGGAACATCCCCCGGATGTGCGTCAACTCCCGGTCTGTGAGATTTTTCCCATACAAGTGCGTTAATCTCCGACACATTTCCCCTTATGCAGTCAGGATGTATTTTTTCTATCAGTTCCATACATTTTGTTCTTCTGTATTCCGAAGCCGCCACCCCCACAGGGTCAATCACAATACTATGCCCCAGTTCCCTGGCACGCACACCTGCAATCAACATTGCCTCATAAGCTTCCATGGCCCCCATATTGCATACAAGAGCACTACTTTTTTCTGTCACTTCCCTTACTTCCATGGGATGATGAGCCATAACCGGGGCCGCCCCTACGGCGTGAAGTATATTGGCACAGTCATTAACTGTAACAATATTGGTGATACAGTGAATTACCGGTCTTTTCCGTCTCAATTCAGTCAAAATATTTTGTAGTTCCATATTCTTCTCCTTTATGAAACCAGTTCATTCTTTATTGTTTTCAAAAGACCTGTCTTCTTCAAAATTTCCATTACTACTGCCGCAATTATTGTTCCAACAACTGTACTTATTGCAAATGGGACAACAAATGTAAATAGTGCAGCCGCTTTATTGCCCATAAATAACAATGCCACAGGATATGCAAGCATTCCACCTATAATTGCCGTTCCAACTACTTCGCCTATGTATGCAAATGGTGTTTTTTTGAAAAAATAGTACAACAATCCTGCAAGAAGTGCTCCACACATACTTCCCGGAAATGCCAATAAAGTACCAAGTCCCAGAAGATTTCTTATAAGACTTGCCACAAATGCAACTGATACCCCATAAAAAGGGCCTAAAACTATTGCACATACAACATTTACTATATGCTGTACAGGTGCACATTTTGCTCCAAGTACAGGAACTGATATAAGTGACCCAACTACTGCAACTGCTGCTAACATAGCTGCGATTGTTAATTTTTTAATCTTCATAAACTGTTTCCTCCTTGATGTTGAATGCGTGATTTAAAGGTCCACTTCCCTTCCCCAAATTAAGCCCTGCCTTAAGGGCTCCTGAGATGTATTTTTTGGCACGTTTTATGGAATCCTTAAGGCTGTATCCCTTTGCCAGATTTGATGCTATTGCACTAGAAAGCGTGCACCCTGTTCCATGGGTATTATCATTATCAATTCTTTCTCCATGAAACCATACGCATTCGTCAGCAACGAGAAGGTCATTAGCATCATTAAGACTATGACCACCTTTCATAAGTACAGCGCATCCGGCTTTTACCCTTATCTTTTTCCCCGCAATTTCCATATCCTCCATTGTATTAATCTTCATGCCCGAAAGAATCTCAGCCTCAGGTATGTTAGGGGTAACAATTGTTGCAAGCGGCATTAATTTTTCTATCAACAGTTCTATAGCATCCTCATCTATCAGTCTGCTTCCGCTTGTAGACACCATAACCGGGTCAAGCACTATATTGGTTGCTTTATATTCCTTAAGCTTGTTATAAGTCACCTCAATAATATCCTTTCCTGAAAGCATCCCTATTTTGACTGCATCAGGATATATATCCGTAAAAACACTGTCGAACTGATCCGCAAGGAATTTCCCATCCACTGTCAGTATACTTCTAACTCCTAATGTGTTCTGGGCTGTCAGGGCTGTTATGACACTCATTCCATACACACCGAGAGCCGTCATAGTCTTAATATCAGCCTGAATCCCCGCTCCTCCGCTTGAATCACTACCTGCTATAGTTAATGCTGTCTTCATCATCATTACCTCCTGTTATTTTGCTTATTTTAGAATAAAGTTCTGCAGCTGCTGCGGTTATATCTTCTTCACCGAATATTCCTCCTATTACTGCCACTCCCGATATATCAGTTCCTACAAGAGACTCTATATTATTCCGATTAATCCCACCAATTGCCACAACTGGAATTCTGACTGAATTACAGATTTCTGATAATAATTCCCTAGTCATTGGCAATACATCCAATTTGGACATACTGCCAAAAACAGCTCCGCTTCCCAGATAGTCTGCACCTTGATACTCTGCTTTTTTTGACTGCTCTACGGTCTTAGCAGTTGCACCGATTATGGCTTTATCACCAAGAAGCTCTCTTGCCCTACTTACCGACATATCCTCCTGTCCTACATGAACTCCATCAGCTCCTATTTTTAAAGCAAGCATTACATCATCATTAATAATTAGTGGAACATTATATTTTCTACACACCTTAAGTATACCGGAAGCCTCATTTTCTTTTCTCACATCATCAGCATCCTTCACCCTGTACTGGACCATGGTCACGCCACCTTTAATAGCTTTTTCCACCTTCTCCTCAGGCATTTTCGTACCATCTGTAATCGCATATAATTTCAACAATTCTCTGTTCATATTTCCTCCAATAAAAAAAGACGCAGATACCCATAGAGACAGTATCTGCGTAAACTTCTACTATATATCCCTACGTTGGCATTATCCAAATCAGGTTAATGGGTATAATCTCAGCCAGTTACGGCACCCCGTTGTATGTATGTATTATAACACATAAAAGTCGTAATGCAATCATAAATTACTTCGATTCGCAAAGTAATGTGTTGTTTCGTAATGTGCATTAGAGAATGATAAACAATTGGTAATTGCATTTGAGAAAATCGTAAGCTTTGTTCGACGTTTTGTTGAAATAGCTTTGGCTTTTATAAAGTTACATGCCGTCCTAAAGGCTTTTGCGCGTACGCAAAAGCCTTTAGGATGGTATGTGACATTCTTATAAAAGGCAAATAATAAGCTTTTCAACAAAACGTAGTTAGAAAGCTGTGTATTTTCTCAACCACAATTACCAATCATTCATCAGCCTTTAATGTAGACAATGAAACAACACACTACTTTGCGAATTGAAGATAACTTATAAGTCGGAGGCCAAGCGGTCTTA
>JAZQKW010000059.1:0-30447 GCA_045542375.1 Butyrivibrio sp. | reverse complement strand
GGAATTGTAAGATTCTTTGTTGAAGGTCTTAGAACGGACCAGTTACAGTTTGGTAATGGTCTTGCAGTATCTCAGATTCTTTCAATCGTACTTGTTGTTATAGGTCTTGGTGTTACAATCTATATGCACATCAGACTTCGTGGAAAGGAAAGTATTCTTGACCCGATTCCTGTGAAGGGGAAGGTGGATGAAGCAGTAGAGGCTTCAGAAGCTTCAGAAGATTCTACAGAAGTTTCTGAGGAAGTTGAAGAGGATGCTGCTGAGGCTTCTGCTGAAGAGGAAGATGTTTTTGAGGATTCGGAAGCAGATGAGGATAAGGGAGAAGAGTAGTATTTGGCCGTAATGACGTAGAGTTTTATAGTATCTTAAATATTTGTATTTATATGGAAGAAGAGGACATCCCTGAAGTCGTTTTTATGGCTTTGGGGATGTCCTATTCATTTTTTTAACTCACTATCTTAACTTTATTTTTCTTTTTAACAAATTGTTCTGAATCCGGATATAGTTCATAGCCATGTGAATCACTTGGATTATCTACAAGATAGATATGTACGTCGGTTCCATTAAAGGTAATAAGCCAGTCTAAGTGGCTGTTCCATTTTGATTTTGGAACCTCACCGAATTCTTCGAATACTGCATACACAATAGGGTTGGATTTCACACTATCCATTGTTGTTGATGAGTCCCAACTGAATTTAGTAGTTGTGCCTGCATTATCTGCAAGAGAATCATATAACTCTGTGTTGGCAGATATTACTCTTGTTATACAACCTATTATTTCGTCAGCAGTGTTAACATCCGTGGTTCTCTTAGTCTTATTGACGTTACCTACCAGAGTGGGTACAAGTATGCCGATAAGTACTGCCATTATTGCTACTACGACAATTAGTTCCACAAGTGAGAAACCTTGGTTATGTCTTTTCTTCATTTTCATTAGCCCCTTTATCCTTCTTGATAATCAATACAATATAATATTTTGGGGAAATAATCAAGAGTTCAGTTTGCAAAATATCAATATAAATGTTATTCTAATATAGATGTAATAAAATTATCTCATAAGGAGTTATTTATGTTAGAGAAGATTAATGAAGCCCTCGTGAAGGTTAATGACGTTGTATGGGGACTTCCTCTTATTATTTTGATTCTTTCGACGGGAATATATCTTACTATACGACTTAAGGGGGTTCAGTTTCACAAATTAGGACACGGACTTAAGCATATGTTCTCTAAGGATGCAGGAGAACCGGGAGAGGTGTCAAGCTTTGGTGCGTTATGTACAGCACTTTCAGCTACCATAGGAACCGGTAATATTGTAGGTGTTGCGACAGCTATAGTTGCAGGAGGACCGGGTGCAATGTTCTGGATGTGGCTTGCAGCACTTGTTGGGATGGCTACAAAATATGCTGAATGTCTGCTTTCGGTTAAGTACAGAAAGGTAACAGAAGACGGACACATTGTTGGCGGACCATTCTATTATATAGAAAATGGTATGGGTGCCAAGTGGAAGTGGCTTGCCAAGCTTTTTGCAATTTTTGGAGTTGGCGTAGGTTTGTTGGGAATCGGTACATTTACTCAGATTAATGGAATTGCTAATGCCACAACTACATTTTTTGACCCGTTAAAGACTAATACAGTTAATATTTTTGGAAGAGATTATTCATGGGTAATTGTAATTACAGCGATAGTTGTAACATTATTTGTAGCACTTGTTCTTTTGGGAGGAATTAAGAGAATATCTTCTGTTGCGCAGGTAATCGTTCCATTTATGGCAATTGCATATGTGCTGTTTGCAGTACTTGTTATCTGCGTTAATATTAAAGCGGTTCCTGATGCTTTCAGACAGATAATAGAAGGTGCATTTAATCCTAAGGCTGTTACAGGTGGTGCCATAGGCTCCATAATAGTTGTAATGCAGAAGGGTATTGCAAGAGGTATTTTCTCTAATGAGGCAGGACTCGGTAGTGCGCCTATTGCAGCGGCAGCAGCCCGTACAGATGAACCTGCAAGACAGGGACTTGTGTCAATGCTTGGAACATTTTTTGATACTATAGTAATCTGTACTATGACAGGTCTTGCAATTATTATTACAGGTGCTTGGAAGAGCGGGGCTGACGGATACGCGGTTACTGAATTGGCATTCGGCAACGGACTTCCAATTCCGGATAAGATTTCATCATTTGTATTGATGCTGTGCCTCACATTTTTTGCTTTTACAACAATACTCGGATGGAACTATTACAGCGAGAAATGTCTTGAATATCTTACAGGTGGCAAGATGAAGTTAGTTAAGATATTCAGAGTTGTGTATATTGCATGTGTATTTGTGGGACCATTTTTAACAATCAAGGCAGTATGGACGATTGCTGATATTTTCAATGGCCTTATGGCGATACCGAACCTGATAGCGGTAATTGCACTTAGCGGTGTGGTCGCCTCCGAGACTAAGAAGTACATAGATAAGATTTCAAAAGAAAAGAAAAAATAGACAACGGACCGCTTATCAGTATATATGGTAAGCGGTTGACTTTATATAGGAGGGTTATACATGTTTGATGAATTAACTGAAAATGATATTAAGAAAATGGAAGAAGAGATTACCTATAGAAAAGTTACTCTGCGTAAAGAATTGCTTGAACATGTAAAAGAAGCAAGAGCACATGGGGATTTAAGTGAGAATTTTGAATATCATGCTGCCAAGAAGGAGAAGAATCGTAATGAAAGCCGTATAAGATATCTTGAGAAGATGATTAGAACGGCAAAAGTAATTAGTGATACATCAGCGGATGATGAGGTGGGTCTTAACAACAGAGTTGACCTGTATTTTGAAGATGATGACGAGGTGGAAAGTTTCAAAATAGTTACAACAGTAAGAGGTAATTCTCTGAGTGGGCTGATAAGCAATGAGTCACCTATTGGAAAAGCTGTTCTCGGACATAAGGTAGGTGACAGGGTAATGGTTGAAGTGATGCCCGGTAAAGGATATTACGTGGAAATCAGAGCTATTGATAAAAATGTTGATGATGACGATGAACTAAGGAGTTTTTAATGGAAAAATTTCTTTTACTTGCAATTAATTCAAAATACATACATTCCAACCTTGCAGTGTATTGTCTGAAAGCAGCCACCGAGTACAGTGACAGAGTATGCATTAGGGAATACACCATTAACAATCACGCAGATGATATCCTTAAAGGTATATATGAGGAACAGCCGGATGTTATAGGAATTTCATGTTATATATGGAATATTGATTATGTTATGAAACTTTTGCCGGAGATTGATAAGGTTATGCCGGATGTGCCAGTGTGGCTTGGAGGACCGGAAGTATCGTACAATGCTGAATATTACATCAATAATTATAGAAATGTAGCAGGGGTCATGTGTGGTGAAGGAGAATTAACCTTCCGGGCATTGATGGATTGCTATGTTAAAGGAAATGTGTCAGATATATCTGAGATACCGGGAATTGCCTGTATGAAGGATGGGAATATCATTGTTAATAAGTGGCCTGAACCTGTTAATATGGACGAAATTGCCATGCCTTACAAGGTGGCAGGAATTGGAGAAGAAGAGTACAGGAACAGGATTATATATTATGAAAGTTCAAGAGGATGTCCTTTTTCCTGCAGTTATTGCCTTTCATCAGTGGACAAGAAGCTTAGATTTAAGAGTCTTCAAAAGGTATTTGAGGATTTACAGTTTTTCCTTGATAACCGGGTTCCTCTGGTAAAATTTGTTGACAGAACCTTTAATTGTAAAAAAGAACATGCAAGAGCAATCTGGAAATACATCAGGGATAATGATAACGGGCATACGGGATTTCATTTTGAAATATCAGCAGACATTCTTGATGACGAAGACATAGATATACTTAAAAGTATGAGACCGGGACTTGTTCAACTTGAGGTGGGAGTTCAGTCCGTGAACAGAGATACCTTAAATGCAATTCATAGAAATATGAATTTGGATGTGCTTAAAAATAATGTGGAAGAACTTATAGGTAATGGCAATATACATCTTCATCTTGACCTCATTGCAGGTCTTCCATATGAGGATATGAAGTCATTTAAGAATTCTTTTGATAGAATATATTCTATGTGTCCACATAATCTGCAGTTAGGCTTCCTCAAACTGCTGCATGGTTCACTTATGCGAAGTGAAGCAAAGCAGTATGGTATTGTGTGCAGGGATTATGCACCATATGAAGTATTGTATACGGATTGCCTTACATATGGAGATGTTTTGGAACTAAAAAAAGTGGAAAATGTTCTTGATATGTATTATAATAGTCGTATGTTTGTGGCCGGGCTTAAGTATCTGGTGGGATTTTACGAAAGTGCTTTTGATATGTATAGAGAATTTGGTACATATTATTGCAACCGATATCCGGATGGAAGTCTTCCATCAAGAAATAATAAGTACAGTCTGCTGTATGAATTTGCATCAGGTATTATGGATAATGATGAGCTTGCAGTAATGGCAGATTTACTTAAATACGATATGCTTTTGAGAGATAATGTTAAGACATATCCTGCATTTATGGAACCGTCTGCTAAGATGCGTGAGGATGCAAGAAGGTATGTTGAGAAAGGCAGGACGAAGGCCGAGCACGTTGAGATATTTAATTTAGATGTGCCGCATTACATAAAGACCGGAGATGTTATTATGAAGGAGACACCGGTACATTTTGATTATTTGACAAGAACAATAATGGACAATAATGCGTCCGTTAGAATAATGGAGGAATTACAATGAAGAATGTAACAGTAACTATTAACCCTACAGAGATAAAGAGTTTATCTTATAACAACAATTTTTCTATTAAGCCGGGAGAGAAGATTGCTCTCAATGTAAAATCAGAAGCAGCAATTAAGCCTAATGCCAGCAATCCTGTAACAGCACTTGTTGGAATTAAGATGATCGTAACAGATTCAGAGGGAAGTCTTCAGCTTATGGTTGAGACAATTACAGGCGTAACCTTAAGTACTTTTATTGATGATATTGAGCAGTTTATTAAGGACAATTATATGTCAGTTATTCTTATGTCAGCGAATGAAAAGATTCGTTCAATAAGTGCACTTATTGGTGTGCCAATAAGAATACCTAATCCAAGATTTGGAGAATCAGCGTTAATGGAGAATATGGAACCTAACGGTTTAACTCAGTAATTATGATAAGTATACTTTCTAAAATATTTATTAAGAACAATAAGGATTATGAAGATGCTAATGTTCGTAAGGGATACGGAACATTAACCGGAATTGTTGGTATATTCCTTAATATATGCCTGTTTGCAGGTAAGTTTATTGCGGGAATTATAAGTGGAGCAATTTCCGTTACAGCAGATGCTTTTAATAATCTGTCAGACGCAGGTTCGGCACTGATATCTTTGTTGGGATTTAGAATGGCATATAAGGAGCCTGATGCGGACCATCCATATGGTCACGGAAGAATGGAGTACATTACAGGACTTATAGTTTCCATGATGATAATACTTATGGGCTTTGAGCTTGTGAAGACATCCATTAAGAGAATTATCACACCGGAAGCAATGGATGCATCAGTTATTGCCATTGTGATTCTTGTGGTATCAATACTTGTGAAGATATATATGAACTGTTATAACAGATATTATGGCAATAAGCTTAACGCTGCATCAATGAAGGCTACAGCTCTTGATTCATTAAGCGATTCAATTGCTACTTTGGTTGTATTGATATCAGTACTGGTAAGCAGATTTACAGGAATTAACATTGACGGATATACAGGTGTGGCAGTTTCAGGATTTATTCTTTTTGCCGGAGTTAAATCTGTAAAGGATACCATAAGTCCATTACTTGGGGAACCACCTGATAAAGAATTTGTTAAGAAAATATATTGTATCGTGAAAGAATTTGATGATATCGTGGGAATACATGATCTTGTGGTTCATGATTACGGTCCGGGAAGAAGAATGATATCATTCCACGGTGAGGTTCCTGAAGATGGAGACATCAATGAATTGCACGAGATGATTGACACCTGTGAGCGAAGAATCAGGGAAGAATTAGGATGCGAGACAATAATACATATGGACCCGATAGCTGTTAATGATGAAACAGTTAATGCACTTAAGAGGGAAGTGCTTGTTAAGATTAAGGAATATGATGAGAAGATAAGCATCCATGATTTTAGAATTGTTGTGGGACCTAATAATACCAATGTGATTTTTGATGCGGTACTACCTATGGGTTCTAAAAAAACAGCTGCAGAAGTACGCGAACATCTGCAGCAGATAGTAAGAAGTCTCCCGGGCAACTGTTTTGGAGTCATTGATATTGACAGACAGTATACCGAATGGGAGGATTAATCTGTATATATTTTAGACGGATTAATGTATTTAGCTAACTCTAATCTGGCGAAATTTAACATTTCGTCAGATTTTTTTTGCTCATATGAGCATACATTATTAACGGTTGTGTAAGGATATGCCGTAATTGCACAGGTTCTTTTCCTACGCATATATTTCATATAGTCAGCCGAGATTCTGAAAAGTCCAAGACTTACATCCTGTACCTTGGAAGCATCAATGGACTGAAACACAGTTTTGTAAAAATTTCCATATATTCGCTGATAGTCCTTAATATATATCATCGGGTCAAAACACAGCCTTACTGAGCATTCCATACTGATAGCCTGATTAACTGCATTAAGTCTTCCTGCAAGGGAAGGTGTATGGTGTTCATAGGCTTTCGTAATCTCATCCGGTGATAGTGTCCACGCATATATCACCCTGTCTGACTGTACAAAACCGGCACCCTTTAAGTCATAAGCAGATTTGGTTCTGATTTCTATTGTAAGGTTAGGATTATTAGCCGTAAATTCTATCCATCTGGCGGCAAGGCCGGTAATTGCTTCAACAGCCAGAATATCAGTATCATAGGATATACATATGTACATAGGATGTTGTGTGAGAAGTTCTTTTACCTTATCAAAATAATCTTCAATATTAACAAAGATAACCATATTTCCGGATGGATACATACCTTGCAGATAGCAGTATTCACAGTCAAATACACAGTTCATTATATTGGAGGTGTAATAGAAGTGCTCATTGCCAAAACTCTGGCACACTCTGGCCCCGGGATATATCAGTTCACCGTTATTAACGGCAAGAATAAGAGCTTGGGAATTCTTCTGGGCAAGAAAATCCTGTCGGCTTCTATTAAATACATCCTTATAATGATTGATTGTGATTACATGTGAATCAGGAAATCTGTTAAGTATATTCTTAGTTGTATCATATGAATAAGCCTGCTCCTCCACATAGATATGGGAAAAAGCTTTAGCCGAGTACTGAATTTCTGATGATTTCATATATCTTCTTTCCTTCATTCTTGTTACTTACCGGGAGAGGGTATTCCTTGGTAAAGGGCACTAACAGATTCTCCATGCTCCCGCCTGTTTCGGTGTAATACAGCATTAGTTGATAAAAAGAATGTCTCATTGATGCTGACAGCATAAGATTATCACACATGCTTTCATACAGTTCCTGATTAAAGGATGAGTTATTATGTTCTCTGTGGATACTTTCCATTGCACTTTCTAAAAATAGACGGTCTTCCTGTGATGAATATGTAGCTATCAGGATTCTACTGCTTCCATATTCCGATATTGCGTTATTAGCAATTTCATAAAGTGCTTTATCTGCGATATTTTCTTCAGAAAAAATATGGTTAAACAGAATGTCCGGATAGCAGCAATTACCTGTATCCGGATTAGTTATTTTGTTATATATTATTGTTCTGTCTGATTCTGACAGATGAATAAAGTAATTCATAATTATTGTTTCCTCTGAATTCTGTGAAATTGTGGATTCATTGTTATATCATTAATTACCATTCCTGAAGGTACATTAATTGCGTACATAACAGCATCAGCAACACTATCCGGAGTAAGGTAGCAGCTGGCATCTGGATATACACCAAAATCAGCGTTCCTGTATAGCTCTGTATCAGTCATCTCAGGGTGGATAGCCACAACTCTGACACCATATTTTCTTGCTTCGTCAAAAAGACTGGCAGATAGGCTTGTGAGGCCTGCCTTAGTGGCACCGTATGCAGCGCCATGAGGGTTATGCTGCTTGGCAGTTATGCTTGATATGTTAATAATACATCCGGAATTAGCCTTAAGAGTGCGCATAAGCAGGTTGCACATAATCATAGGCACCTCCAGATTGGTTGTGACCATTTCATGTATTTTGGAAGAATTAAGTTCTTCATGTAAACCGTAATATCCGCAACCTGCGTTATTGATTAGAACATCAAAGGATATTTCCTTATTCAGTTGTCTGACCAACCTCTCCAATGCAGTAAGGTCTGTCAGGTCAAGTAAATACTCATGAAAAAAAGAAGAATCGATATTGGCAGATGTTCTGCTGATACCATATACTTCATGTTCTTCTTTAATTAGTTTTAGTGCTATTGCCCTGCCAATGCCTGAGGACGTTCCGGTAATTAGTATTTTCATATGGTGACTCCTTTATCTGATATGATTATAATTCAAAAAAATATTGACGTCCATATAAAAAAGAAATAAAATGTCTGTATGTTTTAAGGAGGAATACCTATGGAGAAGAGCGGAAATACCAAGAAAATAATACAGTATGTTGCAATAGGTGTGATGCTACTTTTAATTATTGCAGTAGTTGCGGTTATGTTAGTAATAAAAGACAAGCAGGAAAGTGAAAAGGAACCGGAGACAACAACACATGTGGATACATATGAGGAAATAGTTGGAAAGGGTGATACATTTTTGGCTGCCGGAGAATATGACAAGGCTGTTGAGGAATATCTTAAGGCACTGGAAATGGATAAGAAGGCAGACCTTATGCTAAAGATTGCAGATATTCACCTTAAGGAAGAAGAATATGGAAAAGTACTTTCATATCTGTATGAAATACTTGATATTACCAAGGATGATAAGTCATCTGACATAAGAAAAGAGGCATACACTTCTATATTTAATATATATCTTGATGCAGAAGACAATGATGCAGCATACAGACTCATAGAAATTGCAGGTCAGGATTTTGATGGTATTTTTGAAAACTATCTGTCAGAAGGAAAGGTAACTTCACCGAAGGTTAATCCTTATGAGGCAGAAGCGGGATATGTGTATTTTGGAGAATATCCGCAGGATATGATTAAGGCTGAGGATGTTCCTGATTACATTAAGAATGCTAAGTATGACGAGAATGGAACAGCATGTATATACGGACGTAAATATGCCAAGGTAGGAGACAGTTATTTTTCATATAAACCTATTAAATGGGAAATACTTGTGGATAATGGTGGCAGTTATATTCTTATGACGGATATGCTTTTAGACTGTGAGAAATACATGGAAAAAATGGAAGATTCATCATGGGATGTAAGCCACTTAAGAACATGGTTAAATACTACCTATAGCGGAATTGCTTTTGACAGCGAAGAACATGCATTGATTCAGAAGACTCTTGTAACAAGACCGGAAAATTATTTTTACAGTACTTTTAACGGAGCGGACTCAGAAGATTATGTGGTAGTACTTTCGTGCAGAAGTCTCGTTAACAGCCAGTATGGTCTGAGAGATGAAGAGCAGGACAGAAGAGTGGCATATGCAACTGACTATGCCGTGGCAAAAGGACTTTTTGCAGATGAAGAGGGAAGAGGTAAATGGTGGACAAGCTCTAACGGAAGTAACAATAAGTCATATGTATTTGTTAATTATGATGGAGTTATTTCAGCAGGCGGAGAACTTGCAACTAACAGCAAAATAGGTGTAAGACCGGTAATTACCGTTAATAAATAAGATGTTCAATATAAAAGATGGAATATTAAGAATTTCTGTTAGGAATATGGTGGAGTTTATATGCCGTAAAGGTAATATAGACAACACTTTTTCAGGAATAAGCGATAAGAATGCCATGGAGGCAGGAAAAAGAGCACATAAAAAGATTCAGAAGACAATGGGCCCTGACTATAGGTCAGAGGTCTCATTGTCTGTTCGTGTTTCTAAAGACAAATTTGATATTCGGTTAGAGGGAAGAGCAGACGGTATATTTGTAAATGATGGTACGATATACATAGATGAAATCAAAGGTGTGTACAGAGATGTAAGGTATATTTCTGACCCGGTATTCGTTCACAAGGCTCAAGCCATGTGTTACGGATATATGTATGCTGTGGAGGAGGGGTTAGAAAATATAGGAATCAGAGTAACCTATGTTAATCTGGAAACTGAGGTTACAAAGTACATTGAAGAAGTAATTTCTTTTGAAGAATTGTCACGCTGGTTTCATTCAGTTGTTGACGAACTTGAAAAGTGGGGAAATTATCTGATTGAACACAGAGAAATAAGAGATAAAAGTATTGAGGTGTTGGAGTTTCCTTTTGAATACAGAAAAGGGCAGAGAGAGTTAGCCGTTAATGTATACAAAGCAATAGAAGGAGAAAACAACCTGTTCATTCAGGCTCCTACAGGTGTTGGAAAAACTATATCAACAGTGTTTCCAACCATTAAGGCAATGCCGACTGGTAACTGCGATAAAATATTTTACCTTACAGCCAAGAATGTTACCGGAACGGTGGCTGAGGAGACCTTTTCAATATTGAGGGGAAGAGGTCTTAATATTAGTACGGTTACAATTACTGCCAAGGATAAAATATGTCTGGCAGGAGATGAATGTATAGGCAAATGTAATCCGGAGTTCTGCCCTTATGCTAAGGGACATTTTGACAGAATTAATGAAGCGGTATACGACATAATTACTCATGAACAGGATATCACAAGGCAGGTAATAAAAGAATACGCTATAAAGCATATGGTATGTCCATTTGAATTTGCTTTGGATATAAGCTATATGACGGATGGAGTAATATGCGACTACAACTATGCATTTGACCCACATGTAAGACTGAAAAGATTTTTTGCTGACGGGGCAAAGGGAAATTATGTGTTTCTTGTAGATGAGGCACATAATCTTGTGAACAGAGCGAGGGAGATGTACAGTGCTTCTGTATATAAGGATGATTTTCTTGCCATAAAAAAACTGGTGGCACCATATGGTAAGAAGCTTTCAGGAATCCTCGATAAATGTAATCGTAATCTTCTTTCGTATAAAAGAGAATGCGACGGAGAATATAAAATATATGAATCAGAGGATGTCTTTGCATTGAATATGATGCGTCTTGCAGATGAGATTGCCTTTTTTATGGAGAAAAATCAAGGCTTTGACCATATGGAAGAACTGGTGCAGTTCTATTTTGATGTGTTACATTACAATGACATTCACGAAAGACTGAGTGATAATTACACTATATATGGAGAGCATACTGATAAAGGATTTATGCTTAGACTTTTTTGTATTAATCCCTCAGATAATCTTAATGATTGCATAGGTAAGGGCAGGATGGGAGTGTTTTTTTCTGCAACCCTGCTACCGGTTAATTATTACAAGGAGCTGCTTACGGGAAATCTTGAGGATTATGCAATATATGCGGAATCTTCTTTTGATGTTAATAAGAGAAAAATTGTTATCGGGACTGATGTGACCAGCAGATATACTAAGCGTAATGATGCAGAATATAGAAAAATCAAACAGTATATAACAGATATTATATCCTGTGAGAAAGGTAATTATATGGTGTTCTTTCCATCCTACAGATATATGGAAAGTGTGTACGAACTTTTTACGGAGGAGGAAAGACGGGGAATACTTATGCAGGAAGGGAATATGAGTGAAGAGGACAGGGTAGAGTTTTTAAACAGATTTGGTGATGGTGCAGGAATTACAGGTTTTTGTGTTATGGGTGGTGTATTCTCCGAAGGGATTGACCTTAAGGGTGAAAAACTCATAGGTGCCATTATTGTGGGAACCGGACTTCCGTCAATTTCTGTTAACGAGCAGGTTCTTAAGGAATATTATGACGGCAGATATGGAAAAGGATTTGAATATGCCTATATCTATCCTGGTATGAATAAGGTTATGCAGGCCGCAGGAAGAGTAATACGTACGGAAAATGATAGAGGAATTATAGCTTTGCTTGATGACAGATTTCTCCATTCTTCCTACAGAAGTCTGTTTCCAAGAGAATGGAATAATTATAAAACTGTTGATAGGACAAATGTCCAAGAAGAAATACTGGATTTTTGGAATGATATGCTTTATAATATTACGGAAAGTGTCTTTAGATAAAGGAATGTAATGATGATAGAAGAAATTGTTTCATTGCAGATGCCGGTTGAAGAAAGGCTTGTCCTTAAAAAGAACCGTCTGATGCCTAAAGAAGTGAATAAGTATACCAAGAGAATGTCCATTGTAACAGGTACTCATGGTGATGAGCTTAACGGACAGTATGTGTGTTACAAGCTTATTGAGATAATTAATGCCAATCCGGACAAGCTTGCAGGTATCGTTGATGTGTATCCGTCAATTAACCCTCTGGGAATAGATACGGGCAGCAGGGGAATTCCTATGAATGACCTTGATATGAACAGAGTATTTCCGGGAAGTGATTCGGGTGCGATGGCAGAACATGTTGCTTACAAGATAACTCAGGACATTATTGGAAGCGATATGTGTATTGACGTGCATTCTTCTAATATTTTTATCAAAGAGGCGCCACAGGTAAGAATGAATCCGGAAAGCTTTGATGCACTGCTTCCATATGCCAAGCTAATGAATGCTGACATCATATGGGCATTGTCATCAGCAACCTATCTGGAGTCGTCACTCGCCAATTGTCTTAATATGTTTGGAGTACCTTCGCTTGTAGTTGAGATGGGTGTGGGGTCTGAAATATCAATTGATTATGCGAGACAGACATTACAGGGAATATTCAGGGTTATGAAGGAACTTGGAATATGGCTTGGAGAAGTGGAAACAGTTAGAGAGCCACTTGTCGCAGGTAAGGGTGATGTGTCAGCAATACATGCAGAGCGTTCAGGTCTTTTTATTAAGAATATGGATAAGCTTGGCGTATATGTTGAGAAGGGTACATCAATCGGTAAGATAGTGAGCCCTCTTACTGGAGAAATTCTAGAAGAGATAGAGGCACCTAAAGCCGGACTTCTGTTTACAATGAGAGCACACCCGGTTGTATATAAGGGAGCGATTATGGCACGTATATGCACTGACTCATCGAAAGAGGGAGGTGCTGCTAATGATTAGGGAAACACTTTATACTCTTGAAGGTATATATCGTGAAGATTTTAAAATAACAGGCTTCAGGTTCGGACACGGAGAGAGAGCAGCCTGTGTTGTTGGCTCATTGAGAGGTAACGAATACCAGCAGACATATATATGCTCCCAGCTGATTAATAAATTAAAGAAACTTGAAGAGCACGGTCAGATAGCGGCAGGTAAGGAGATAATGGTTATTCCATGTCTCAATCATTACGCTACCAATATTGACAGAAGATTCTGGCCTCTTGATGATTCGGACCTTAACCGAAGATTTCCGGGAATGCCTAATGGAGATACAACCCAGCAGATAGCGTCTGAGATTATGGAAAGTATTAAGGGATTTAATTATGGGATTCAGCTGACAAGCTTTTATATGCCCGGCAAATTTGTCCCTCATGTCAGAATGATGGAGACCGGTTTTCAGAATCCGAGTCTTGCTAATCTGTTCGGATTGCCATATGTTGTTATCAGGAAGCCTAAGCCAATGGATACAACTACACTTAATTATAACTGGCAGATGGGTGGAACTAATGCGTTTTCCATATACACCCACTGTACAGATTATATAGATGATGTTTCCGCAAGACAGGCGGTTGCATCAATTTTAAGATTCTTAACACGAATGGGAATCATTAAATACAATAACCACAGCGGTTATATTGCCGAGTTAATCAACGAGGATGACCTTAGTACGATTAAGGCTGAGGTTGCCGGATTATACAGGCGTATGATTGAACCGGGTGAACCTGTGTATAGAGGAACTGTTATCGGAGAAGTAATAGACCCTTATGACGGTACCGTTAAGAGTCAGGTTGTTTCACCAACGGAGGGGCTTGTGTTTTTTACACATACAGCACCTACGGTTATGGAAGATGCGGTAGTATGTACCGTAATTCGCAGATTACATGAATAATATTTTTACATTAAGGAGATTAAGATGAGCAAGGTAGTTAGAGTTTATTCTGAAAAAATGCCGGCTTTCGCAGTTAAAGCGAAGGAACTTAAGGAGGAGATTAACAGTTACCTCAACATTAATACTGATTTAAATGTAAGAGTTTTAATCAGATATGATATTGAGAACATTACTGAGGCAACATACAAGAAAGCACTTGTTACTGTGTTTTCAGAGCCACCTGTTGATTATGTGTATGAAGAGGATTTTACACATAACGATAATGAGCATGTATTTGGTGTTGAATACCTTCCGGGACAGTTTGACCAGAGAGCTGACAGTGCTGTTCAGTGTGTAAAGCTTCTTAAAGAGGATGAGGACCCTGTAATTAAGACAGCTGTTATATATGTAATTGAAGGGGATATTACAGAGGAGGAATTTGACAGAATTAAGAATTTCTGTATTAACCCTGTTGATTCAAGAGAAGCAGCGATAGAGAAGCCGGATACACTTGTCACAGTATTTCCTGAGCCGGAAGATGTAATTGTATTTGACGGATTTATTGCAATGGATGAGAAGGAATTAAAGGAACTCTATAATTCACTGGGACTTGCAATGACATTCAAGGATTTCCTTCATATTCAGAATTATTTCAAGAATGAAGAAGACAGAAATCCATCAATGACAGAAATCAGAGTACTTGATACATACTGGTCTGATCATTGTCGTCATACAACATTCTCAACAGAGCTTAAGAATATTATTTTTGAAGATGGATATTATAAGGCTCCTATTGAAAAGGCCTTTAATAACTATAAGGATACATTTGCAGATGTATATGCAGGACGTGATGACAAATTCGTATGTCTCATGGATATTGCATTGATGGCAATGAAGAAGCTTAAGAAAGAGGGCAAGCTTCAGGATATGGAGGTTTCAGAAGAAATCAACGCCTGCAGTATTGTTGTACCTGTTGAAATCGATGGTGTAACAGAGGAGTGGCTTGTTAACTTCAAGAAAGAGACACATAACCACCCAACTGAAATTGAACCATTTGGTGGTGCTGCAACATGTCTTGGCGGAGCTATCCGTGATCCATTGTCAGGACGTACATATGTATATCAGGCTATGCGTGTTACAGGTGCCGCTGACCCAACACTTTCACTTGATAAGACTATGGCAGGAAAGCTTCCACAGAAGAAGATTGTAAGAGAAGCTGCTCACGGATACAGTTCATATGGTAATCAGATTGGTCTTGCAACAGGCTATGTAAAAGAAATCTATCATCCTAACTATGCTGCCAAGAGAATGGAAATCGGTGCTGTTATGGGTGCTGCTCCAAGAAAAGATGTAATCAGAGAAACATCTGATCCTGGTGATATCATTATTTTACTTGGCGGAAGAACAGGACGTGACGGATGTGGTGGTGCTACAGGTTCGTCTAAGGCACATACAGAGACATCTATTGATACATGTGGTGCAGAGGTACAGAAGGGAAATGCACCTACAGAACGTAAGATTCAGAGACTTTTCAGAAGACCGGAAGTATCAAAGCTTATTAAGAAATGTAACGACTTTGGTGCGGGTGGTGTATCTGTTGCAATTGGTGAGCTTGCAGACGGACTTAGAGTATCTCTTGACAAGGTGCCTAAGAAATATGCAGGTCTTGACGGAACAGAACTTGCTATTTCAGAATCACAGGAAAGAATGGCAGTTGTAATTGATCCTAAGGATGTTGCAGCATTTTTACAGTATGCTAATGAAGAGAATCTTGAAGCAACAGAGGTTGCAGTTGTAACAGAAGAGAAGAGACTTATCCTTGAATGGAGAGGTAAGGAAATCGTTAATATAAGCAGAGCATTCCTTGATACTAACGGAGCACATCAGGAAACAGATGTAATCGTTAATATGCCTGCTAAGGAAGATAATCTTTTTGCTGCTAAGAAGGTAGAAGATGTTAAGACAGAGTGGCTTAACACACTTGCTGACCTTAATGTATGTTCACAGAAGGGTCTTGTAGAGATGTTTGACGGTTCTATCGGAGCCGGTTCGGTATTTATGCCATATGGTGGTAAATATCAGCTTACAGAAGTACAGACTATGGTTGCCAAGCTTCCTGTGTTAAAAGGAAAGACAGATATGGTTACAATGATGAGTTACGGATATGACCCATATCTTTCATCATGGAGTGCATACCATGGAGCAATTTATGCAGTAATTGAATCAATGTCTAAGATTGTTGCAACCGGTGGAGATTACAGCAAGATTAGATTTACATATCAGGAATATTTTAGAAGAATGACAGAGGATGCTTCAAGATGGGGCGAACCAATGAAGGCATTACTTGGTGCATTTGAGGCACAGATGGGCTTCTCACTTCCATCAATTGGTGGTAAGGATAGTATGTCAGGTACATTCAATGATATTGATGTTCCTAATACACTTGTGTCATTTGCAGTTAATACAGCAAGCTCTAAGGACATTATTACACCTGAGTTTAAGAAGGCAGGAAGCAAACTTGTTCTTTTTGAAATTGCTAAGGATGAATATGATGTTCCTGTATATGCTAAGGTTATGGATATGTACAAGGCTGTATCTAAGGCTATTGCAGATAAGGCAATTATCAGCGCATATACACTTGACGCTAAGGGTATTGTTCCTGCAGTAAGTAAGATGGCATTTGGTAATATGATGGGAGCAACTATTGATGCTTCAGTTGTTGCAGATGAGCTTTTTGCACCAAAATACGGCTGTATTCTTGCAGAAGTAGCAGAGGATAAGCTTTCTGCACTTACAGGAGATTATGTTGTAATCGGTGAAGTAACTGATAATGGTAAATTCACATATGGCGATGTTGTAATTGAAGTAGCAGAAGCTCTTGAGACATGGAAGAAGCCACTTGAAAAGGTATTCCCAACCGTTGCAGTTAAGGGTGGCGAGAAGCTTGATACACCAATTTATAAGGCATCAGAAGTATATGTATGCAAGAATAAAATAGCAAAACCTACAGTATTCATACCTGTATTCCCTGGTACTAACTGTGAATATGACAGTACTAAGGCATTTGAGAGAGCGGGTGCTAACGTAATTACTAAGGTATTTAAGAATCTTACTGCTGAAGATATCAGAGATTCAGTAGATGTATTTGAAAAAGCAATTAATGAAGCACAGATTATTATGTTCCCGGGCGGATTCTCTGCCGGTGATGAACCTGATGGCTCAGCTAAGTTCTTTGCTACAGCGTTCCGTAACGCTAAGATTAAGGAAGCGGTTGATAAGCTTCTCAATGAAAGAGACGGTCTTGCACTTGGTATCTGTAATGGTTTCCAGGCACTTATTAAGCTTGGTCTTGTTCCATACGGAAAGATTACAGAGCAGAGCAATGATTCGCCTACACTTACAATGAATACTATCGGACGTCATATTTCTAAGATGGTATATACTAAGGTTGTATCTAATAAGTCGCCATGGCTTGCAGGAGCAGAACTTGGTGGAGTATACTGTAGCCCGGCATCCCATGGAGAAGGTCGTTTTGTAGCTAATAAGGAATGGCTTGATAAGCTTTTTGCAGAGGGAATGGTTGCAACACAGTATGTTGATTTAGATGGTAACCCAACAATGGACGAAGAGTGGAATGTTAACGGCTCTTATATGTCAATTGAAGGTATTACAAGTCCTGATGGAAGAATATTTGGTAAAATGGCACATGCAGAAAGACGTGGGGATGCGGTTGCTGTTAATATTTACGGCGAACAGGATCTTAAGATATTTGAGTCAGGTGTAGCATATTTTAAATAGGAGTAGTGAATGATGATAACTGAAAAAGATGATGATGAAGAAATTTTGATTCTTGCTTCAGAAAGTGTTAATGATTATGAAGACGAAGATGAAGAAGAAGTAATCATGGACCCTAAGGAACGTAAGAAGCTTCTTAAGAAAATCAAGAAGAGTAAGCGGGATGAAGAAGATAAGAAGAAAACAACCTTGCAGGTTGTAGCGGAATATCTGAGAGTAATTGCTATTGCCGCGCTTGTTGCTTTCCTTATCTGTAAGTTCGTAATAATTAATGCTGTTGTACCTACAGTATCAATGGAGCCTACAATTAAAGCTGGAGACAGACTTATAGGAATGAGAATACCTTATTATTTCTCTGACCCGAAAAGAGGAGATATAGTTATTTTTGAGACTCCTGACCCGGCTAATAAGGGTGATTTATACATTAAGAGAGTTATCGGACTTCCGGGAGAGACCGTTGTTATTGTAGAAGGCAAAGTAAGAATTGTTGACAAGGACGGTAATGTTACAGAATTGGAAGAAAGCTATCTTTCTGAAAATGCCAAGCCTAACAACCCGGACTCATCAATCAATAATCAGTCGGTGACACTTGGTGATGATGAATACTTTATGATGGGTGACAACCGTAACTACTCATCTGATTCCAGATCGTGGGGACCTGTTAAGAGAAAAGCCATAAAGGCAAAAGCATGGATGAGATATTATAAGGGATTTAAGTTCTATTAATTTAATTACAAGATGGAAGGAGTACAAATAGTGAAGAAGATATTATGTTTATTTATGATGATTTTCATGATATGTGGTCTTTGTGGATGTCGTGAAAGAAAAGCTCTTAAAGATGATGTTAAAATTTCATTAGGGCAGGTATCAGATAATACTTATAGAAATGATTTTATAGGTATTAGTTGTACGCTGCCGAATGACTGGGTGTTTTACAATAAAGAGCAGTTACAAATGTTAAGCAATTTTACTTATGATTATTTAGATGAGGAATTTGATGTACAATTGGAAGATATCGCAATGTTTTACGATATGTTTGCTGAACATCCAGAGACCGGCAATCGTGCATATGTTGCCTTTGAAAAGATTAATCAGAATTATTTTGAGTTAGATATTTTGCGGGAATATTCTGGTTTAATAATTGATACGTTGAAACCATCATTGGAGGAAATGGGATATACAGACGTTGAAGGTGCATATAAAAGAGTAAGTATTGGCAAAAAGTATTATGATGGTATAAAATTTTTTGGGAAATTCAATGGTCAGGATATGTATATGATGGAGATATTTTTGGAAAAAGGAGATTATCGTGTAATAATATGCATATCTTCAATGGAAACTGACGAAGTAGAAGAATTTTTAGAATACTTCAGCATAAATTAATTTTTATGTAATAAAAACTGCTGTTTGACAGATGCCAACAGCAGTTTTTTTACGATTATGGCAAATTTTTAAATAATTATCTTTTAACTGTTTCATAAAACACTGCCACGGTTCCAGGACCGGAATGTGAGGCTATGGCAGGATTTATGTGGTTGATAATTATATCTGACACACCTGTGGCGTGTTTTATAACATCTGCCAGAAATCCTGCATCCTGTGGGCAGTCCCCATGAGAGATTGCAACAGTGGAATTGTTCATATCACTGTTTTTTACGGCATCAATTAAAAGATTTGCCAGTTCTAATAAGGATTTTTTGCGTCCACGTATTTTACCTGTGGGGACAAGTGCACCGGAATCATTAACATATAACAGAGGTTTAATGTTAATAAGACTTCCTATTATAGATGCAGATTTGGAAATGCGTCCTCCGCGATGAAGATGCTCTAGGCTGTCTACGGTAAAACGATGAGAAATATTAAGCTTGATATGTTCTACATAATCTATTACTTCCTTATAAGTGTGGTTATTCTGCATATACATAATTGCTTTGTATACCAACAGTCCCTGACCTAAAGATGCACAGAGCGAGTCAATTACGGTTACCTGTGCTGAAGGGTGTTCTTCTTTAAGTTCATCTGCGGCAAGACATACATTCTGGTAGGTACAGCTTAGAGCTGAGGAAAAAGAAATATGAATAATGTCCCATCCTTCTTTAATCAATTCTTTAAAACGGTCCTTGGCATCCTCCGTATTAACTGCCATGGTGGTTGGTTTTTCGCCATTCCTTAATCTTTCATAAAATTTTTTGGTTGACATTTGATTCTCGGAACCGTATATTATGTTATCGAAGCAGTAGTTAAGCGACAGTATGGGAACGTTGTATTTTTCACATAATTCCGCCGGTAAGTCGCAGTTGCTGTCTGTAGAAATTATAAATTTGTTCATATAACACCTCCTGCATATATTTTTGCCAAAAAAATCCTTGACATACATCGGATATGATGATATATTGTAGTAGTTGTTGAAACGAAGAAGAGTATCCGCTCTCACCTTGGCATACTGATGACCCGGGTTAATATAATGAATACACTACCTGGTAAGGTGTTATTTATGTGCGGATATTGTTCTATCCACACATTTTTTTTTGGAGGTACACTACCATTAGCGAGTTAATGATTAACGAACAGATCAGAGACAAAGAAGTTCGCGTTATCGGTGCGAACGGAGAGATGATTGGTGTTATGTCTTCTAAGGAAGCTTATAAGCTTGCTCAGGAAGCAGAACTTGATTTAATCAAGATTGCACCAACAGCACAGCCACCTGTATGTAAGATTGCAGACTATGGCAAATATAAATACGAGCAGATTCGTAAGGAGAAGGAAGCGAAGAAGAAACAGAAGGTTGTTGAGATTAAGGAAGTTCGATTATCTCCGAATATTGAGACCAATGACTTGAATACTAAGGTTAATGCTGCTAAGAAGTTCCTTGAGAAAGGTGATAAGGTTAAGATTACACTTAGATTCAGAGGAAGAGAAATGGCTCATATGCAGTCAAGCAAGCATATACTTGACGATTTTGCAGAAAGACTTTCGGATATTTCTGTAATTGAGAAGCCTGCCAAGGTAGAAGGCAGAAGCATTACTATGATTTTAGCTGAGAAACGTTAAAATAGATTTTGGATACTTTTAAGGAGGATTTTTACTATGCCAAAAATGAAGACAAACAAAGCAGCTGCAAAGCGCTTTAAGAAAACAGGTTCAGGCTCATTAAAGAGAATGAAAGCTTATAAGAGCCATATCTTAACAAAGAAGACAACAAAGAGAAAGAGAAATCTTAGAAAATCAACTCTTGTTGATTCAACAAACGAAAAGAATATGAAGAAAATTTTACCATACATCTAATTTGGTAATATTAATATTTAGGAGGAATTTGAAATGGCAAGAGTTAAAGGCGGATTAAACGCTAAGAAGAGACATAAAAGAGTTTTAAAGCTCGCTAAGGGATATAGAGGAGCTAGATCTAAACAGTACAGAATTGCTAAGCAGTCTGTTATGAGAGCTTTAACATCAGCTTATGCTGGTAGAAAGCAGAAAAAGAGACAGATGAGACAGTTATGGATCGCAAGAATCAATGCTGCTGCAAGAATGAATGATCTTTCATACAGCAGATTCATGTTCGGTCTTAAGACTGCAGGCATCGAGATGAATAGAAAGATGTTAGCAGACATCGCAGTTAATGATGCTGCTGCATTCACAAAGCTTGCTGAAACAGCTAAGGCTAATTTAAAGTAAATTTAAGATTTTTAAAAGAACCGTCGCAAGATGGTTCTTTTTTACGTTAGTGTTTTACCACTCTAAATTATTCGCAAATTGTATTTTATTTAGAACGTGGTAAAACATAGAAAAGTGTTGATTTTACTAGGTATGAATGTTATACTCAGTATGTAAACAAGAAAATACAATTTTAAAGGAGGAACATATATGATTCAGAGAGATGAATGGCAGGGTTTTGAAGGTCGTATCTGGAAAGAAGAAGTTAACGTTCGTGACTTCATCCAGAAGAACTACAAGCCATACGAAGGAGATGAATCTTTCTTAGCAGAACCAACTGATGCAACTAACAAGCTTTGGGGTGCATTACAGAAATTACAGAAGGAAGAACGTGAAAAGGGTGGCGTTCTTGATTGTGAAACAAAAGTTGTTTCAAGTCTTACATCATATGGTCCGGGATATATAGATGAAAGCCTTAAAGACCTTGAACAGGTAGTAGGTCTTCAGACAGATAAGCCATTAAAGAGAGCATTTATGCCTTATGGTGGTATCAGAATGGCTGAGCAGGCTGCAGAAAGCTATGGATACGAAATCGATCCTGAACTTAAGTATGTATTTGAGAACTACATGACAACACATAATGATGCAGTTTTCGCAGCATACACAGAAGAAATGAAATTAGCTCGTAAGACACACGTTGTAACAGGTCTTCCTGATACATACGGACGTGGACGTATCGTAGGCGACTACCGTCGTATCGCATTATACGGTATTGATTACCTTATCGAGAAGAAGGAAGAAGATAAGAAGAACTGCGGATGCGGAAATATGTATGATAACGTAATTCGTCTTCGTGAAGAAATCTCAATGCAGATTAAGGCATTAAAGGATATGAAGAAGATGGCTGAGATTTACGGATACGATATTTCTAAGCCAGCTAAGAATGCTAAGGAAGCATGTCAGTGGTTATACTTCGGTTACTTAGCTGCCATCAAGACACAGAATGGTGCTGCGATGTCAGTAGGACGTATTTCTACATTCCTTGATATTTACTTTGAAAGAGACTTAAAGAACGGTGTTATCACTGAGACAGAAGCTCAGGAAATCATCGACCACATGACAATGAAGTTCCGTATGGTTAAGTTCGCAAGAATTCCATCATACAACCAGTTATTCTCAGGTGACCCAACATGGGCTACACTTGAAGTTGGTGGTATTGGTATGGACGGACGTAGCATGGTTACTAAGACTGACTACAGATTCCTTCATACACTTGAGAACATGGGTCCTTCACCAGAACCTAACCTTACAGTATTATATTCAAGTGCATTACCAGAGCAGTTCAAGAGATATGCATCATACATTTCAATCGCTACAAGCTCAATTCAGTACGAGAATGATGATGTTATGAAGCCTGTATGGGGTGATGACTACTCAATCTGCTGTTGTGTATCTGCAACACAGACAGGTAAGGAAATCCAGTTCTTCGGAGCAAGAGCTAACCTTGGTAAGACTCTTCTCTACGCTATCAACGGTGGTTTCGATGAAAAGCATCGTATCCAGGTTGGTCCTAAGATGGAAAGAATTACAAGCGAATATCTTGATTATGATGAAGTTATTGAGAAATACGAAGTATGGCTTGATTGGTTAGCAGATATTTATGTTAACGTACTCAACCTCATTCATTATATGCATGATAAGTATTACTATGAAGCAGCCGAGATGGCATTAATCGATTCAGATTTACGTCGTACATTTGCAACTGGTATTGCAGGCTTCTCACATGTAATCGATTCATTAAGTGCTATTAAGTATGCTAAGGTTAAAGTTATCCGTGACGAAGAAGGAATCTCTAAGGATTTCGAAATCGAAGGAGACTTCCCTAAATATGGTAATGATGATGACCGTGCAGATGATATCGGTATCTGGTTATTAAAGACATTCATGGATAAGATTAAGATGCGTCACACATACCGCGATGCTGAGCCAACAACTTCACTTCTTACAATTACATCTAACGTTGTATACGGTGAAGCTACAGGTGCAATGCCTAACGGACGTCCAGCATTCACACCATTCAGCCCAGGTGGAAGCCCAAGCTACGGTGCAGAACAGAACGGTTTAGTTGCATCACTTAACTCAGTTGCTAAGATTCCATATCACTGGTCACTTGATGGTATTTCTAATACACAGACAATCAACCCAGATGCTCTCGGACATACACAGGATGAGCAGGTTGGTAACCTCGTTCAGGTATTAGACGGATACTTTGATCAGGGTGCACATCACCTTAACGTTAACGTGTTCACAACAGAGAAACTTCTTGATGCTCAGGCTCACCCAGAGAAAGAAGAGTATGCTAACTTTACAGTTCGTGTATCTGGATACGCTGTTAAGTTCATCAACTTAACTAAGAAGCAGCAGGATGACGTTATCGCAAGAACATGTCATGACAGACGCTAATTTGTAATATAGCAATCTAAATTTTCGGGGATTTTGAATGCGAATTTCAAAATCCCCTATTTTTACTTTTGCAGAGTAGAACTTTTAATATAGCAGAGGAGAATAAAATGAAAGGTTTAGTTCATTCATTGGAGACTTTTGGACTTGTTGATGGTCCGGGAGTAAGGTATATAGTTTTTATGCAGGGATGCCGAATGAGATGCCAGTTTTGTCATAATCCGGAGACATGGGATATGGAGAATGGTGAATTATGGGAGGCAAAAGATCTTTTTGAAAGAGCATACAGATATAAAACATATTGGATGAAAAATGGAAAGCTTAATGGGGGAATCACTGTGAGTGGTGGTGAGCCATTACTGCAGATTGATTTTGTTACAGAATTTTTTAAATATGCCAAGGAAAAGGATATTCATACCACACTTGATACATCTGCACAGCCTTTTACAAGGGAGGAGCCATTTATAAGTAAGTTTAACGAGCTTATGAAGTATACAGACCTTGTAATGCTTGATATTAAGAATATAGACAAGGAAGGTCATAAGACTTTGACCGGGTTCTCAGTTGAAAATATTCTTGACTGTGCCAGATATCTTGATGAGATAGGCAAAGATGTATGGATAAGACATGTACTTGTTACGGGAAATGACAATCATGAAGATAAGTTGTCATTCAGTGATAGAGATGAGCAGCTTGAAGAATTGTCAGAATTTATATCGACATTAAGTAATGTTAAGAAAGTAGAGGTACTTCCTTATCATACACTTGGAGCATTGGAATATTCTAAAATGGGATTACCGTATAAGCTTGAGGATATAGATCCTCCTACGGCGGAAAGAGTAGACAATGCCAAGAGAATTTTGAAAACCGAACAATATGAATAATATTAAATGAGGAATCATACAAAATATATTTGTAGATTCCTTATTTTTTTGTGTTGACAAAATAAAAATGTAGTGTTATCTTAAGTATAGTTCAAATGTTAGCACTCGAACAAGTTGAGTGCTAACAACCCTAAATAAGAGTTTCGGGAGGTGTGCATTATGGAAATGAATGAGAGAAAGATTAAGATTCTTAAAGCAGTAATCCGTAATTATCTCGATACCGGAGAACCTGTTGGTTCAAGAACAATATCTAAGTATACGGATTTGAACTTAAGCTCTGCCACCATTCGTAATGAAATGTCTGATTTGGAGGAAATGGGATATATCATTCAACCATATACTTCTGCCGGACGAATTCCATCAGATGCAGGATACAGATTCTACATCGATGATATGATGAAAGAGAAACAGCAGGAACTTGATATAAGGGAAGAAGAACTTAATAAGAAGGAAGAGCTTCTTATAGAGAAGGTAGACAGAGTAGAAGAACTCTTGCAGAATGTAGCCAAGACTCTTGCTGTTAATACCAATTATGCAACAATGGTTGCAGCACCTGCCAAGAAGGGCAGAACAATTAAATTCATACAGATATCACAGCTTGAGAAGGGTAAGATACTTGCTGTTTTGGTACTTGAGGGTAATACAATCAAGAATACCATTATTGAGAATGATACTCCTCTTGACACAGAGACATGTCTTAAGCTTAATATTTTGCTTAATACATCGGTTAATGGTCTTACACTTGAGGAAATTAATCTTGCCATAATATCTAAGATGACAGCTCAGGCAGGTGAATATGGAATGCTGATACGTGATATCCTTGATGCTGTTGCAGTAACTGCAAGCTCGGGAGATGACCTTCAGATATATACAAGCGGAGCGATGAATATTCTTAAATATCCGGAACTCAGCGATAATTCCAAGGCAAGTGAGCTTATATATACATTGGAAGAGAAGAAGACACTTACTAATCTTATCAATGATTCACTTGATGAGGATAACAGCGGTGACATCAAGGTGTATATCGGTGAAGAGACGCCGGTAGAGAGTATGAAGGATTGCAGTGTTGTTACTGCAACATATGAGCTTAAGGATGGCGCTAAGGGAACAATCGGAATCATTGGACCTAAGAGAATGGACTATGAGAAGGTTGTAAGAACAATGAAGAATATTAAGACGCAGTTAGATGATGCGTTTAAGAATTAGAAAGGTGGCGAGTTCGTGGCAGAAGATAAGAACTTAAACGAAGAAGAAATCATGAATGAAGAAACTGTGGAAGAAGTTGTAGAAGAATGTGATACAACTGAGGAAGTGACAGAAGACACAGAATGTGAAGCAGGTGATGCTGAATGTGAGGATGAAGAGAAGAAAGGTTTCTTCAAGAAGAATAAGAAAGACAAGAAGGATCCGAAGGATATCCAGATAGAAGAACTTAGTGATAAGTACAGAAGAACAATGGCTGAATTTGATAATTTCAGAAAGAGAACTGAGAAAGAGAAAGCAGCTATGTACGAAATAGGTGCTAAGGATATTATCAACAAGCTCCTTCCAGTAGTAGACAATTTTGAAAGAGGTCTTGCTTCTATTCCGGAAGCTGACAAGGGAACACCTGTTGCAGATGGAATGGATAAGATATATAGGCAGCTTACTAAGATGCTTGAGGAAGCCGGTGTTAAGGAAATCGAAGCAGAGGGTCAGGAATTTAATCCTGATTTCCATAATGCAGTAATGCATATCGAGGATGAGACATTAGGCGAGAATGTAGTTGCAGAAGTCTTACTTAAAGGATACACATACAGAGATTCAGTAGTAAGACACAGTATGGTTAAAGTAGCAAATTAATTGCAAAAAGGGTGCAATCCCGTAACTTGCAAAAAGGAATGTAAAACAAGAAAGGAAATAAAATCATGGGAAAGATTATTGGAATCGATTTAGGAACAACTAACAGCTGTGTAGCAGTAATGGAAGGTGGAAAGCCTGTTGTTATCGCTAATACAGAAGGAATCAGAACAACACCATCAGTTGTAGCATTTACTAAGACAGGAGAAAGACTTGTAGGTGATCCTGCAAAGCGTCAGGCAGTTACTAATGCTGACAAGACAATTGCATCTATTAAGAGACATATGGGATCAGATTATAAGGTAACAATTGATGATAAGAACTACACACGACAGGAAATTTCAGCAATGTTTCTTCAGAAACTTAAGAAGAATGATGAGAGCTATCTTGGTGAAACTGTAACAGAAGCAGTTATTACTGTTCCAGCATATTTCAATGACGCACAGCGTCAGGCAACTAAGGATGCTGGTAAGATTGCAGGTCTTGAAGTAAAGCGTATTATTAACGAGCCAACAGCTGCAGCTCTTGCATATGGTCTTGAGAATGAAACAGAGCAGAAGGTAATGGTATATGATCTTGGTGGTGGAACATTCGATGTTTCAATCATTGAAATTGGTGATGGCGTAATTGAAGTACTTGCAACTAACGGTGATACAAGACTTGGTGGAGATGATTTTGACCAGGCAATTATCAACTGGATGATAGACGAATTTAAGAAGGCTGAAGGTGTTGACCTTTCAACAGATAAGATGGCTCTTCAGAGACTTAAAGAAGCCGCTGAAAAGGCTAAGAAAGAACTTTCATCAGCTTCAACAACTAATATTAACCTTCCATTCATCACAGCAACAGCTGATGGACCAAAGCATTTTGATATGAACTTAACAAGAGCTAAATTTGAAGAATTAGTACACAGCCTTGTTGAGAGAACAGCAATCCCTGTTCAGAACGCTATGAAGGATGCAGGACTTAACTACTCAGAGATTTCTAAGATTCTCTTAGTTGGTGGTTCAACAAGAGTTCCATGCGTACAGGAAAAGGTTAAACAGTTAACAGGTAAGGAACCTAACAAGAGCCTTAACCCTGATGAATGTGTAGCAGTAGGTGCTTCAATTCAGGGTGGTAAGTTAGCAGGTGACGCAGGTGCAGGAGACATTCTTCTTCTTGACGTAACACCACTTTCACTTTCAATCGAGACAATGGGTGGAATCGCAACTAAGCTTATTGAGAGAAATACTACAATTCCTACTAAGAAGAGTCAGGTATTCTCTACAGCAGCAGATAACCAGACAGCAGTAGATGTTAACGTACTTCAGGGTGAAAGACAGTTCGCTAAGGATAACAAGTCACTTGGACAGTTCAGACTTGATGGAATTCCACCTGCAAGAAGAGGTGTTCCACAGATCGAAGTAACCTTCGACATCGATGCTAACGGTATCGTTAACGTATCAGCTAAGGACCTTGGAACAGGTAAGGAACAGCACATTACAATTACTTCAGGCACTAACATGTCTGATGAGGATATCGAAAAGGCAGTTAAGGAAGCTGCTGAGTTCGAAGCTCAGGATAAGAAGCGTAAGGAAGGCATTGAAGCTCGTAACGAAGCTGATTCAATGGTATTCCAGACACAGAAGGCACTCGATGAAGCAGGAGATAAGCTTTCATCAAGCGATAAGGAAGCAGTTGAAGCTGACCTCAACGCATTAAAGGCAATCGTTGACAGAACAACACCTGAGACAATGACAGAAGCTGACGTTGAAGAAATCAAGGCAGCTAAGGAAAAATTAATGACAAGTGCTCAGACACTTTTTGCTAAACTCTACGAACAGAGCCAGCAGGCAGGAGCAGGTCCTGATATGGGCGGTGCAGCAGAAGCAGATTATACTCAGCCTGATGATGACAATGTAGTAGACGGAGAATACAGAGAAGTATAATTCACTTAGAGTGAGGAATGTAATAATTCCTCACTCTTACAGTGTTTTATGATTTGGAGGATTTGAAATGGCAGAGAAAAGAGACTGTTACGAAGTCTTAGGAGTGTCAAGAGATGCGGATGATGCTGCTTTAAAGAAAGCATATCGTGTACTTGCTAAGAAATATCACCCTGATACCAATCCGGGAGATGCTGAAGCGGAAGCAAAGTTTAAAGAACCATCAGAGGCCTATGCAATACTTAGTGACCCACAGAAACGTAAGCAGTATGACCAGTTTGGACATGCGGCATTTGAAAATGGCGGTGGTCCGGGAGCAGGCGGATTTGATTTCAATGATATGGGCGACATCTTCGGTGATATCTTTGGAGATTTGTTTGGCGGTGGAAGAAGCCGTAGAAGCAATTACAATGGGCCACAGAAGGGTGCAAGTGTAAGAATTGGAATCAGAGTGACCTTCGAGGAAGCAATTTTTGGATGTGAAAAAGAAGTAGAGCTTAATATGAAGGACCCATGCGATAAGTGTAACGCAACAGGTGCCAAGCCGGGAAGTACACCGGTTTCATGTACCAAGTGCGGTGGCAGCGGTCAGGTTGTAATGACAACCCAGTCATTATTTGGTATGGTTCGTAATGTTCAGACATGTCCTGATTGTAAAGGAAAAGGAAAAATTATTAAAGATAAATGTCCTGACTGTTATGGAACAGGTTATATTTCAAGCCGTAAGACTATTAAAATCGCAGTTCCTGCAGGAATTGATGATGAGCAGACCATAAGAATAGCAGGCAAGGGAGAGCCGGGAATTAACGGTGGAGAAAGAGGAGACCTGTTAGTAGAAGTATCGGTATCAAGACATCCGATATATCAGAGACAGGGAACTAATATCTATTCTACAGTTCCGATTTCATTTACAGATGCGGCACTTGGTAATACAATTCGTATCAAGACTGTTCATGGAGAAGTGGAGTATGACCTTAAGGCAGGAACACAGACTGATACAAGAGTCAGATTAAGAGGAAAAGGTGTTCCAAGCATCAGAAACAATCAGGTAAAAGGTGACCACTATGTAACATTTGTGGTACAGGTTCCTGAAAAGCTTACTGACGAACAGAGAGAGGCTCTTGAGGCATTTGCAGAAGCAATGAATGGAGAAGCTCCTAAGAAAGATAAGAAGAACAAAAAGGGATTGTTTAAGTGATTTTCAGTAAAACACAACAGAAAGCAATAGAATTTAAGGATGGTGTATGTATGTGTCTTGCAGGACCAGGTTCAGGCAAGACCACCGTTCTTACAGGCAGGGTGCATAATCTCATTAAAGAGCATAAGGTGCGCCCTGAAAATATATTAGTAATAACTTTTACCAAAGCGGCAGCTACGGAGATGCAAACCAGATTTTATAATTTGTGTCAGTCGAAGCTGCCTGTTACTTTTGGTACTTTTCATGCTGTCTTTTTTTCAATATTAAAGGCAGCATATAATTATTCTGTAGACAACATTCTGAAAGAAGAGGAAAAAGAACGAATAATAAGACAGGCAGTTGAAAAATACCATCCGGAGACCAATGATATGGCGGATACGGTTCATCGCCTTAAGGAAGAAATCAGCAAGGTAAAAGCAGAACGTATTAATATTAGTGCTTATTATTCGCTTAACTGTCCGGCGGAGGTGTTCAGAGATATCTATAATTATTATGTAAGATATCTGAATAATACTAAGCTTCTGGATTTTGATGATATGCTTTTGTACTGCTATGAATTACTTACAGAGCGTAAGGATATCCTTAAAAAG
>JAZQKW010000058.1:0-9246 GCA_045542375.1 Butyrivibrio sp. | reverse complement strand
CTACCACATTCTTCTCAACCTTAGCATTTCCGTACCTTCTGCCATACTCTTTTGTAAGGTCAATAATAACATTAACATATTTTCTTCCGTTAAGAATCATTTCCCAAATCTTATCCGTAGAGGCTGAAAAATACTGTTCTTTTATCTTCTTAATCCTATCTTTAACATTATTGCGCTGGTATTTAACGTATTCCTTAAGTTCAGGGTCCTCTGAAGCTCTTATAGTCTTAAGCTTGGTAAATTCCATGCTCAGACATCTTCCGATACCATCCATATCCTCACATTCTGCTGCCGCAGATAACATGGAATAATCAGCCTTAATAGCTTCCTCGTATGCTTTAGGTCCTAAAGGCTCATTACATAAATCTATAAGTTCTTTGCATAACTCTGCACTTTCCCTGCAGGCTATTCGTATGTATTCAACAGTATTTTTATATAATGAGGTCTCCATAAACTGACTCTCATCATCAAGATTGTATAATTGTCTGCAGGACTCAAGCCATTCCTCCTGCCAAGGATAGCTCTCTGCAAATTTATGCAGACGCATTACGATTTCACTGATTCTGTCAAGGTTCTTGCCTGATGCAAAGGCTTCAACAAAATCCATAAAATCCTTATCAGCCTCCGTAAACTTATCCTCCAAAAGCTCGTTGAACACGTCTGCCTTAAGCAATTCCAATTCCCCCGCATCAGCAACCCTGTATGCCGGGTCAAAATCTATGGAATTGTAATAATTGCCAAGGAGATATGTACAAAAGCTGTCTATTGTTGAAATTCTTGCATGGTCAACAAGGGCTATCTGCTTCATAAGATGGCTGTTGCCCGGTTCCTCTTCAAGTCTGCTTCGGAAAGCTTCTGCTATTCTTGATTTCATCTCTTCTGCTGCCGCCTTGGTAAAAGTAACAACAACAATGGAATCAATATCTATAGGAGCCGTTTCGTCCATAACACGTTCAATAATTCTGTTAACAAGAACCGCTGTTTTACCTGAACCTGCGGCTGCACTGACAAGCATATTACAATCTCTTGCTTCTATCGCTTCAAGCTGTTCTTTAGTCCACGCCATTATCCTTTTCCTCCCATCCAAATGCTTTCCATATATTCTCCTTATTAAGCTTCTCTACCGTTCTGTATCCGCCATCAAATCCACATATTGATCTGTATGGACAAAATGTACATGAATCCTTATATGGATTAACTTCAATATGTCCGTCCTTGATTTCTTTTACCATAGACACCATCTTCTTCACAGAATAGTCCGCCATAAGCTTCATATGTTCATCTCTTGCTACTGAGCCGTTAAAAGATACAGAACCGTCCTTCTTGGTCTTAACAGGAATTACTGCTGACGACTTTTCAAAATCCTTATCAAGAAGCCCAATGCTTTCATACCCCACAATTCCTGTAGGACACAATTCTTGCAAAAGAAGCTTGTCGTTATATTTTCCCTCTGAATCAATTGGTACGATAGGATTATCAATATGGTTATAGAATACACCTGCCGCATGGGTCTCCCCGTCCCATTTATCCATCACTGCCTTAAGATACACCATTAACTGCAGCTTAACTCCTGAATAGATTTCATCAAAGGATAAGTTATTTTTCCCTGATTTGTAATCTATTATCTTAATATGAGTAGAGTCACCGTCCTGTGCAATGTCGATGCGGTCAATCTTTCCCGTAATCTCCACACCATCATAATGTTCAGAAAATGTGGACTCTAATCTCCAAGGTACAAAATCCCCTGCCTTAAGCTGCTCGCCCAATGCCCATACAGTATTCTTCACAATGTCCGTAATACGCTTTCTCATATAAGCATTAACACTACTGTCATTAAAATATGAATTATTGTAATCCACAGTTGCTTCTGTTACATACTGCTCCGTATAAGACTCACGCTCTTCCTCCGTCAGGTCTCCATAGGTTCTGCCCTCATTTTCAAGTCTGGCTCCAATAAGCTCAAGAGCTTTATGAAATACATTACCCATATCAAGAGCGGACAGTTCATACACCTTTCTCTCATCAAGCTCAAGTCCATAAGAAGCAAAATGAGAAAATGCACAGGATGCGTATTTCTCTATTCTTGAAATACTGCTTTGCTTCAATTCTTCGTACAGATATGACGCTGCCATAACGTTAAGTTCATCTTCGCTTAATGTACGTATATATGTGTTAAGAAAATACCTAATACTGCTTCTGTATGGTTCATGGAGCATCAGATACTCTAACAACTCCATATAATCTCCATCTCCGTCATCAACTCTGATAAATTCCGATGCCATATGCATGGAGCCTGCTCCATTTACAACAAAATCCCTAACTCCAAGCATATCCTGTTTAACCGTGGCAATGGACGGTAACATCTTCTTAAACATGCTGATTATTCTTGACGGTTTGGCTTCCTTACCTTCCCTGTTATAACTATGGTACAGCAGATAAAGCTCTTCCGACGGCTTAGTCAGATTAAGATAGAGATAGTAATTTCCGGTAAATACCTTCTCCCTCTCCGTTGGCGCAAGTTCTACATTCATGTCCGACAGCTGTTTACGCTCAAGTTCTGACAGTATTCCCTTAGAGCTTACTGTCTTAGGAATAAGCCCTTCATTGGTTCCGAGCACAAAAAGCACCTTAATGTCTGACAGACGGCTTCTTTCCAAATCACCAACCACCACACAGTCAGATGATGGCGGGATTATACCCACCTTAATCTCTTCAAAGCCTGCATCCAATATCTCTGAAAATTCTTTTACCGTTAACTCATCCTCCGGTAAAAGAGCATATATTCTGTCAAGCAGTTCAATTACCTGCCTGTAACTCTTTCTTATCTCATCAGCCTTAGCTCCGTCCTCGTAGCTGTCCGCCAGCCTATTAACCTTATCATATAACCCCTCTCTCTCCATATAATTGTAGACAGCCCTTACATAATCTGTAGCCTTACCTGAGCCGTTCTTCATCTCATCAACAAATCCACTTACTTTATTGATAAATAATTCTCTAATTCTGTTAATATTCTGAAGATTCTGTGTTTTGCCCGGGTATTTACGGACAAATTTTTCACTATATCTCTTGTAACCCCTTATTCCAAGTGCAAGCACATAATTTTCAAAACCATCCGTATCCTCTCCGTCTACGTCACACAATCCGTTCTTGAGTACACGAAATACACTCTCATAAGAAAAATCCTTAACGATAAGCTCAATGCTGCCTCGTATATAATCTACCAAAGGATTGCTTATGAGGTTTCTCTTCATATCCATGAAATATGGAATCTCTGCCTCCGAAAAAATACGGGCAATTTCACTGCCATAGCTCTCCATATCTCCTGTAATAACCCCTATATCCCTGTATCTGTAGCCTTTCTCCCTGACTATCCCTGCAATCTTAGATGCCGTATATCTAATCTCATCCTTAATCATGGAAAGATTACATACCTGAATTCCGTTAACCTCACCCTTATATGTATCACGCCCATATCTGAAAATATTACGCTCAACAAAATCCATTTCCGGAAATCCGGCAAAACGACTTTCCTTAACGTCCGGCTTCAACCGCTCTACTTCAAAACCTGTAGTAAGCCTGTCTGCCATAGCTCCTAATTTAGCTATCATTGCCTTACTCATATAGAACAGCTCTTCTTCCCCTCTGATGACTCTGTAATCCTCATCTTCTGACATAGTTGCCGTAAAAATAACCCGTTCTGCAACCATTGTCATCTTCTCTATAAGTCTGTACTGTACCGGTGTAAAGCCGGTGAACCCGTCAAAAGCAATTATACTGTTACTAAGCAGACCTGACCTGTCTATTACATTATTAAGCATCTCCGGCTTATCCTCTACTGTCACATATCTGCCTTCAATATATTTCTGAAACATCTCATACACTCTGTTAATGTCCATTAGCTTCTGCTTAAAACGGTCCCCCTTGGCGTTATCAGCAATTGCTTTAAGTGCATCAGGTCCGATTCCATACTGCTTAAGCTCCGATATTACAGACTTCATCTCACTGATAAAGCCCTGTCTCTTAGAAGGTCTGATTACTCTAAGCTCCTTCTTAACGTCCTCCATTGCCCTTCTGACAATAAGATTCTTACCTGTGTCATCAATAGTCTCCCCCGGCTCAATTGAAAGTTCTTCAAAAACTCTGTATGCCAGTCGTCCAAAAGTAAGCACGTCAATATTGAATACACCATGATTCTCATGCATGCGTACTATCTGCTTCTGTGCCTGCAGTGATGACTGCTCCGGCACAATTAATATGTATTTCTTGTCCGGATTATCAATAGCCTCTCTGATAATCCTGCTGTATAAAATATGTGTCTTACCGCTTCCCGACGGTCCCATTAAAATATTAACCGGCATATATCCTCCTGTTAGTGAATAATATATTAATAATTAGATGTTGGAGTACATCATGAGCGCCAAAACCAAAATAGTAGTATTTAAACTAAAAGAACTTCTGTTAACTGCAATATTCCTAATTCTGGCAATTGTGCTGATTGTCCTTCTGATACTTATCATCAGTGGTAAATCACATGATAAACAATCTTATGTCCAAAAAACAGGATATACCCCTGGAGTTTACACTGCCTCCATCATACTTTCCTCAAATCCTGTGGAAATTGAGGTTACCGTGGACAGTGACCACATCAAATCCATTGACATGGTCAATTCCTCTGATGCAGTTACCACTATGTATCCTCTGATTACAGCTTCACTTGAATCTGTATCAGAACAGATAATAAAAAATAACTCAACAGATAACATTACATATACCGAGGACAACAAATACACCTCCGTAGTCCTGGTAAATGCCATAAAGCAGGCTTTGGAAAAAGCACGCCCTTAATATAAGAATCCCATTACCGGGATTCTTACGCCTCGGGCGTGTCATTATTAGTCAATATGGAATACTCTTCTAAGCTTAGCATCTTCTCTAAGTACTTTTTTTGCCTGTTCTCTGTATTTTTCATTATGAAGATAAGTATATCTGTATGGTTTAATTGATGGTGCAAGGTCAATTGCCTTCTCATAATCCTCTACATTAAGGTTAAGTGTCTCCACATAATCCCAGAAGCCCGTATCCGTAAACATGGTGTCAACTCTCTTATATCGGTGGTCATGAACAACCGCCATAAGATATGTTGCTATACCTACCTGAATACCATGAAGCTCCGGTCTTTCCAGTATTTTGTCCAAAGCATGAGATATAAGATGCTCACTTCCACTTGTAGGTGCCGAACTTCCTGCTATTTCATTGGCAATTCCACTCATGGCAAGGGAATCCAGAAGTTCCTTAAGAAACAGTGGCTCGTGTATATCATTAAATGGCGTTCTGACAAAGCTGTTAACCGCCTTCTTGGCAATCATAAGTGCAAAATCATTAACCGTATCATAACCGTTCTTTTCCTCATAAATCCAGTCATACAAAGCTGTAATCTTGGAAATCATGTCTCCGATTCCTGAATACAGGAATTTATCCGGTGCACTCTTAATAACCTCAGTGTCAACAATAATTCCATAAGCAAGCTTGGCTGGTACTGAATGTCTTCTTCCGTTGATAATAAGAGAAGCACTTGCACTTGAAAAACCGTCACTTGAAGATGATGTTGGTACGCTGATAAAAGGAAGTTTCTTAAGATAGCATGCATATTTTGCCGCATCTATTACCTTGCCTCCTCCAAGACCTATTATTGCCTGAGTATGAATCGGCAGTGCAAAAGCAAGGCTCATAATATCATTAATATCAACCGTATCAAGCTCCCTGTGTTCAAGCACCTCGACATCTGCTTTCTTAAGCGAATCCATTACCTGTGCTCCAAACATATTAATAAGTCCGTTACCAAAATATATAACCACCTTCTTAAGTCCTGAAGACGCAAGAAAATCTCCTATATTTGAAAGTGCTCCCGCTTCAATTTTAAGTAGTGTAGGTATGTTAATTGTTCCCATTGTAAATCCTCCTATATAACCTGTCCTATAACATCCGGCAGTTCCTTAAGTGCATTGATTCTCACAACATCTGCTTCCACCTGCCCAAAGCCATACGCCGCATGGATAAAAGGCAATCCTGCCTTCATAGTTGCATCATAATCACCCTGTATGTCGCCTACATAAACTGCCCTGTCGAGCTTATTACGTTCCACAATCAGTGAAATATTCTCATTCTTCTGCTTGTTGTTATTTCCAAAACATTCTATGTCATCAAACAAATCATGGAACTTGTAATAGTCAAGAAATGCCTCTATATATCCTGACTGACAATTACTTACAATATACAATGAATATCCCATTTCCTTAAGTCGCTCCATTGTATTTCTAAGCTCCGGATACAATACCGCTCCATTCTCTCTCAGATACTCATTCTCATAGTCACCACACACCTGCAACAGTCTCATGCTGTCCTCTCTGCGAGGCTGTTTAAAAACAAGTTCAGCCAGCTCGTCCATGGGTTTACCCATTACTGCCATTATGTCCCCAGCAGTAAGATTATACTCATATCCAATACCTGCTGCCGCAACATTCCAGGACTTAGCCACCTGTTCTGCAGAGTCCCATAAAGTTCCATCCATGTCAAAAATAATACCTTTTTTCATATCGCCCATCCTTCTTAATTCAATACATTTATTTTATCTTAATTAGGGAAAAATGACAAGTTATCTTACCCTACATAAAAAAGAAAGAACTGCCCTCTATGGAGAACAGTTCCTTCAACTATTTAATCAAACATATCTTTTGCTGCAGTGCCCATATCATCAAGCATAGACTCTGCATCTGTCATCATATCATCGATGATTCCTCCATTGGTCTCATCCATATGTGACTTCTTAGTAGTCTCTCTTTCACTACTTGTTGTCTGTCTTTCTGTACCTGTTGTGCTCTCTGTCTCACTCCCGTCATCTCTTCCACAGGCAAGAGACACACACATACATAATGTCATAAGACATCCAAGGGTTAAATATTTTATCTTTTTCATCTTTTTCTACTCCTTTACTAATCGTATATAATTAGTGTTAGCAGAAAAATCAAAAATTATTACCCAATTACATCTTTCATTGAATAATATCCTGCAGGCTTACCACTTAAGAACTTAGCAGCTTCAATTGCGCCCTTTCCAAATACTGATCTTGAGTATGCAGTATGTGAAAATGTGATTACTTCGTCCTCGCCCGCAAAAATAACATCATGCTCACCTACGATTGTTCCGGCTCTTACTGCTGAAAAACCGATTTCATTCTTAGGTCTCTGCTTTCTGTCAGCACTTCTGTCAAACTTATAGTCATATTTTTCCGGAAGGCTCTCATTAACTGCGTCTGCAAGTGCGATTGCTGTTCCGCTTGGTGCATCAAGCTTGAAATGATGATGTTTTTCAACAACTTCAATGTCAAAACCAGCCTCTGCAAGCATTGGAGCCACTGATTTTAAAACTTTAAACAATGTATTAATTCCAAGTGACATATTTGCTGACTTAAGTACCGCAACCTTCTTAGAAACTTCTTCCACCCTTGCAAGCTGTTCCTCTGAAAGTCCTGTTGTACACAATACAACCGGTATCTGTCTCTCTTCTACATAATCAAGAAGTGCGTCCACTGCCTTAGCTGATGCAAAATCAATAATTACATCTGCAGCCACGTCACAGTCCTTAATATTGGTAAAAACAGGATATGAATTATTGCCATTATCTACAATATCAACTCCGGCAACAATATTAACATTTTCATCCGATGCTGCAAGCCCTGAGATTATCTGTCCCATTCTTCCGCTGCATCCATGCATAATAACATTTACCATTATTTTAACCTCTTTATATCAAAATATTAAATTAATCCATAATTTTCCATTGCTTTTCTTAATTTTTCAAGATTAGCAGGCTCCATTGGTGTAAGTGGTCCTCTAAGTGGTCCAACTTCATATCCCATAAGGTTAAGAGCATGTTTTACAGGAATTGGATTAACTTCGCAGAAAAGTGCTTTCACAAGGTCCATTGCTCTAAGCTGGAGCTCGCATGATTTTTTAACATCTCCATTAAGGTAGTATGCGCAGATATCATGTGTATCTTTAGGTGCTACGTTAGAAAGTACTGAAATTACGCCCTTTCCGCCTAATGAAAGTACAGGTACTATCTGGTCATCATTACCTGAATAGATATCTAATTTACCTTCTGTAAGTGCTGCAAGTTCTGCAACCTGCGAAATGTTACCAGATGCTTCCTTAATACCTACGATGTTATCATATTCGTTAAATAATTTTGCAGCTGTTGCAGGAAGAATATTACATCCTGTTCTGCTTGGAACATTGTACATAATGATTGGAATATTAACTGCTTTCGCTACTGCTCCAAAGTACTCAATAAGTCCACCCTGTGTTGCTTTGTTGTAGTATGGTGTTACAGTTAAAAGTCCGTCTGCTCCTACTTTCTCAGCTTCAATTGATAATTCTACTGCTGTTGCTGTACAGTTAGAGCCTGTTCCTGCAATAACAGGAACTCTGTGATTAACTTTCTCTACACAGAACTTAATAACGTTCATATGCTCTGCTTCAGTAAGTGTTGCAGCCTCTCCTGTTGTTCCACAAATGATTATACTGTCTGTCTCATTAGCAATCTGGAACTCGATGAGTTCTGCTAATTTCTCGTAATTAACGCTTCCATCCGCGTTCATTGGTGTAACGATAGCTACACCTGCACCTGTAAATAATGACATGGTACATCCTCCTTAAAACATTTTTTATTAAGATAAAAAAAGAAGAGTTGACGGGCTCGCCAACTCTTAAAGTCATAATCATATATCGAAATACGCTTTAAGTAGCTCCCCATCTTACGATGACAGTCATGTATCTGTTAAATACATGCCCAGCTAATATGAATTCAGGTTCATACCACTTCGGCGCCTTTCCCTTTCTTCCGCATTCATCTATGCCTGACATATCCTGCGGGTTACTATTAAAAAGCGCAACCTCTACTCTTATATCTTATTCACTATACTACCATTGTGACACTGTTGTGTCAATGGGGGAATTTTAGGAATTTTATTATGTTATACAGAAACTGCTCTTCCCTCATTCCTTCCTCTATCTTCAAATTACTGTTAGTCAATTCGTTAATTTATAGATACTATTTTGTAAATCTCTTCTTCATTCACATTAAACTCTTCTGTTACCATGCGAACAATTTCTTCGTCTGTTTTACCTATTTTACGGCATGCGGTTATAAATCCAATAATCTCACCCTCTTGTCTGCCGGCCTCAATTC